>NZ_JASJVS010000050.1:0-29621 GCF_035019605.1 Undibacterium sp. 5I2
AGCGACCCGATGGGAGGGGATGCAAACCCCTTCCAGAGGCTTTTCCATCGTCGCTTGCGACGATCCATTTAGTTGTTTGCGCAAAAGAAGCGCTGTTACTTGCCCTTGTAAATACCGGCTTCGAGTATCACATCGCCGGCCAGGAAAATATAAGTCGACTTATTTTCGAGCTGCTTGCTAACCGGATTGTTGTAGCGGTAATCGACCCAACCCTTGCCCTTGGCTTTGGCCAAGGCAAGAATTTCTTTGCGATACAGCTTGCCATCGGCGTCTGGCAAATCCAGCATGTTTTTACCGACCAATTTAGGATTGACCGGATGGGCTAAGATAGGGCCATCGATGGCGCGCACATACAGATAAATATCGCCGTTGATAAATTCGGGATTTTTTTCTGAAATGGTTTTGATCAAGGCATCTTTACCATTTTTTTGCAAATAGCTGTTTCCCTTTTCAACCATCGCGACCGCATCAGCCTTGTTATCGGCAGCATGGACGAATGGCAAAGCAGTGAGTGACAGCGCGAATAGCAGGCAATGTGGGAATTTCATGCGTTGGACTCCGGAAAGTGAATGGAGGACTAATCATCCCATACTGCCATGTTGAACACTATAAGCATTAACCACAGTGTGCACATTTTGCAAAAAACATACCGGCTCAGCGGCGCGCATGCGGCAATGCAGAAAATTATTTCTCGCTTTGCTGTACCGCAATTTGATGCACTGCCGGCACCGGCCAGCCGGCTTCGGCGTAGGCGGCGACGATGGCTTTATTGGTATCGAAATACACTTGCCAGTAATCTTTGTTGCTGCAATACGGACGCAAAGTGATCAGCGTACCGGCCGGATTGAATTCCAGAATTTCCACCGTCGGTGCCGGACTGACGGCAATATTATTGACGGTGGCGAGGTGACGTTTCAAGGTGTCGATGGCTTGCTGCGGCACGACACCATTGGCGATCTGGCATTTCAAATCGACTCGGCGCAGCGGATTGGCGGAGTAATTGATGATGTTGTCGGCAAAAATTTTGTTATTCCCTACATACACGCGCAAATTATCACCGGTATTGATGGTGGTAGCGAACAAGCCGATTTCCGTGACTTCACCGGTTTGACCACCGGCGCTGATGGCGTCGCCGACTTTGAATGGGCGCAGGATGACAAGGAAAATGCCGGCCGCAAAATTGGCTAACAAACCCGACCACGCCACGCCGATGGCAACACCGCCGGCTGCGATCAAGGCCGCGAACGAGGTAGTTTGTATGCCGCAGACATCGAGTATCGCCATGACCAAGGCGATCCGCAAGGCCACGTTAAGGGTAGACTTGCCGTAGTTGACCAAGGTTGGATCAACCTTGCGCGCCGCCATCGCACGACCGAGCAAATTGACCAGCAAGTTGATCAGCATGCCGCCTATGATCCAAATGGCCAGGGCGGCGAGAATTTTGATTCCGAATGGAATCAGATAAGTATTGAACAATTGTTCTAAATTAATATTGGGCATGGCTATCCTCGGCTGAACTGAAAAGTGATCGTTAATCATTCATCAATATCGGGTTTCGTGGATAAATTGTCAATGATGAAAATGTAAGAATTTGACAAATAGTGGCGCTGCGGCGGTTCCGAGTTGTGGTTTTAGTCGGCATCATCAAAAATCTGACCAGGGTTTGAAACCCCGGCCTTCAGAGGCTGTCGCAAAAGGGTATTGAGTCGGTATCATTACCTCAACTGGTGGCGACCTCATTCCTGCGCGCTTTTGGCAGGAATCCAGCGGCGTTCGTGCTTAACTGAAAATGCCAGATATGATCGTGTTTTCAGTGCTGAAAACGACACTGGGTTCCCGCCAAAAGCATGCGGGAATGACGAGGCTGCGGCATGCGGGAATGACGAGGCTGCGGCATGCGGGAATGATAAAGCTGTGCCGGGGGCCACGGCTCACTGCGTCAAATGCTTACGAATCGCAAAACTCAGTGCATCGACGACTGCCACTAACAGCAGCATGGCGAGAATGACACTGGCCGCAGTTGGCATTTGAAATAAAGATAAATGGTACTTCAGCATCTGCCCCAAACCGCCAGCGCCGACCACGCCCAGAATCGCGGCGGCGCGGATATTATTTTCCCAACGGTACAGGGTGTAAGACAGCATTTGTGGCAAAGCTTGCGGCAGGCTGGCATACAAGAAGGCTTGCGTTGCCGAGGCACCGTTGAGGCGCAGACTGGTGGCACAGGCCGGTGGCAGATTTTCTAAAGTTTCGGCAAACAAGCGGCCGAGTACGCCGCTGGTATGCGCCGCCAAAGCGATGGTGCCGGCAAACGGGCCAAGCCCGGCGGCGATGAGCATGATGGAAGCCCATACCAATTCTGGGACGGCGCGCAAAATATTGAGCAGCAAGCGCGTCGATGCTCTGGCCAGTGGGCCGAAGCGGCCACTGGCTGGCAGCGCTAGTAACAGCCCGAACACGGTGGCCAGCGCCGTCCCGAGCGCCGACATGGCCAGGGTTTCCAGCGTAGCGAAGCCGATTTTTCTTAGCAGCGCAGGGGTCAGATCGGGTGGCATGAAACCATGCAAAAATTCGCTGGCGCTGCGTACTGCCTCAGCGCTCAGCAGCGTGCGCCATTCGAGTTGCAAGCTGATGAAGCTGGCAGCGACCAGCAATATCGCGGCCACCCATAACAGCATGCCGCGCAGGCTCAGCAGCGGCGGGGCCGTTGGCATGGAGTTGCTCGCGCTCATGCCAAACCCTTGCGCAAAGCTTGGCTCAGTGCATCGGCAGCGGCCACCAGCAGCACGAAGACGATTAACATGGTCGACACTTCGGCACCGGCCAGCATTTTCATCGATTCATCCATGCGCTGGCCGAGTCCGCCGGCACCGACAAAGCCCATCACGACTGAGCCGCGGATCGCGCATTCCCAGCGGTACAAGGTATACGACACCAGTTCCGAGGCGGCATCGGGCAAGCTGCCGAAACAAAATGCCGCCAGCCGCGAGCTGCCGTTTTCCAGTAAAGTACGGCAGGTCGTCGGATCGCTGGCTTCGATGATTTCGGCATACACTTTACCCAGCATGCCGCAGTAAGTCAGTGCAATCGCTAACACTCCGGCGGTCGGACCGAGGCCGATGATGCGTACCAACAGCAGAGCCCAGACTAATTCCGGCACACTGCGCAAGAATACCAATAGCCAGCGCACCGCTTGACGCACGGCCAGCGAAGAATGGCGCATGCGGCCGCCGCCCAAGCGCGAGATCGATAATTGTTGATTGACGATGAGCGTCATCGGCAGCGCGCCCAGTATCGCCAGCGTCATGCCGGCAGTGGCCATGGCGATGGTTTGCCAAGTCGCGCTGGCGACGATGGCGAGAAACTCGGCCGAATGTTCGGGTGGGAAAAAATGACTGAGAAAACCAGCCGTGGCACGCAGGCTTTGGGCATCGAGCAGTATCCACGGTTGAAATTCGCTCAGCTGGGCCAGTGGCCACAGCAATAGCAATGCTAACAAACTGTACATGACCCGGCCGCGCCACGCCGGATCACGTGCCAAGCTGGCCGGAAACCCTGGTGTGTTGCTGCTCATAGCTGTGCTGCTACGGTCGACTGGGCATTGCGATACAGTTCGGCGATCATGTGGTCGCTGACTTCGCGGCTATCGAATAAAATTTTCCCGTCACGCAAACCGATGAGACGGTCAAAGCAACTGCGTGCCAGATCCACATTGTGCAAACTGCAGATCAGGGTGGCCTGACGTTGCCGGGCTTCTTGCTGCAAAGTGGCGAGCGTTTGCTGTGCCAAGGTCGGGTCGAGTGCCGACAGCGGCTCATCGACCAGTAGCAAGCTCGCGTCCGACAGTAACAGCCGCGCCAAACCACAGCGTTGCCGCTCGCCGCCCGAGAGTTGATCTACGCGCGCATAGAGCTTATGTTCGAGATGAAAGCGTGCCAGCGCTTGCCAAGCCGCGCGCGGATCTTGTGGGCGGATCAGATTACGCAGCGCCTGCAGCAGCGACCAGTGCGGCAAACGGCCAGCCAAGACGGTAGTGATGACGCGCTGACGCGCCGGTAAGGGCGCTGTTTGCGGGGCCAGGAACAAGTGCCGACGCCAGCGATGGCGTGCGCTTTCAGATAATTGCCAAGGGTCTTGCTGGCCGACGAACAAATGTCCGCTGCTCGGTCGCAGCGCGCCGGCAAGGGTATGCAAGAGCGTGGTTTTGCCGGCCCCGGACGGGCCAATCAGAGCGATCTGCTCACCCGCCGGGATCTCGATATTAAGATCGCGTAAGGCATACTGCGGCACGCCGGTACCGGGATGGCGCACCGCTAGCTGCTGTAGAGACAGCGCTGCCGGCATTACTTGAGTAAGCCAGCGTTGTGGGCGGCGGCTTCGATGGCAGCATAATTTTCTGCCTTGGTCGGGATGAAACGCGCGGTTCTTTGCAAATCGAGAATTTCTTTATCCTGCGGATTGGCGGCGTTGAGCGACAAGAAAGCATCGCTGAGTTTTTTACGCAAATCGGCTGGCATATCGGCGCGTACCGACCAGTTGTAGTCAAAGTAGCCAGGCGTGGTGTAAAACACGCGCACCAGAGTGGTATCGACTTTGTTTTGCGCGAGTAATTTTTCCCATACTGAAATATTCAAAGCACCGGCATCCACCTTGCCACCGGCAACCGCTGCCACGGTGGCATCGTGCGCACCGGAAAACGCGACGCGTTTGAGATCGGTATCAGGATTGATCTTGGCCGCTAACAAGTAAGAGCGCGGCATCAAATGACCGGAAGTGGAGGATTCAGAACCGAAGGTAAAGGTTTTACCTTTCAGATCTTCGAGTTTTTGTATGTCTTTTTTTGTCGTGATGAAAACCGATTTGAATTTTTCGTCTTCTTCACGCTGCACCAGCGGAATGACTTGATCTTTGCTGCGCACTTTGGCTTGAATGAAGGTGAAGCCGCCGAACCACGCCAAGTCTATCTTTTTATTGATCAGTCCTTCTACACAAGCAGCGTAGTCAGTCACGGGAATGAATTCAATCTTCATGCCCAGCTTTTTCTCCAGATACGCGCCCAGCGGTTTGAACTTACGTTGCAATTCAGTCGGTGCTTCGTCGGGGATCGCCGACACGCGCAATACGGTCGGTGCAGCGGCGGCCTGTTGGGCCATACTCAGTTGCGGCAGCGTGGAAAGTCCCAGTGCGGCGGCGGTCAACAGCAGTTGCAGGCGGCGGCGTGCGGAAAAGTGATAGGACATGGCGTGGAATCTCGATCAATAGAGGTGGAAAGGACGGTGCTGTGGTCAGGCTGGTGTCGTCGGCTTGTCAAGCTTGTGCTCCGGCAGAGGCAGATAGTAACAGCGGTTGCGGCCGTTGCGCTTTGCTTCGTACAGCGCGGCATCGGCGGTACGTAGCAAGGAGTGTGGGTCTTTGGCTTCGGCTTTGGTGTAGGTGGAAAAACCGACACTGATGGAAAGTCGTTGTACGATGCGCGACATAGCATGCGGGATACTCAAATCCCAAATCGCCAAGCGTAGTTTTTCGGCGAATTGCTCGGCCATCAACTGGCTCATATTCGGTAGCAATAGAATGAATTCTTCGCCACCGAAACGTGCCGCTACATCACTGGCACGCTGTAATTGCGCCTTGAGTGCGCTGGCCACAGCGACCAGCGCCTTATCGCCTTCGACGTGGCCGTAGTGATCATTGTATTCTTTGAAAAAATCGATATCGACCATGAAGATCGACAGGGGCGTATTGCTGCGTATGCCGGTGGCGAGTGCCATTTTGAAATGTTCATCGAAGAAGCGGCGATTGTAAATGCCGGTCAAACTGTCTGTGGTGGCTTCTTTTTTGAGTACTTCTGAATGCGAACGCAGAATTTTTTCACGTTTGATTGAGGTACTGGCATCGGTGATCTGTATCAGGCAACAACGCCGGCCATCGAGCGTGAGGGGCGTCAGTGTGATCGACTGGTGCAGGCGCTTCTTGTCGTGCAATTCCTCATCGCGCGGGTAAAACGGCAGCGGCGAGCGATGTAAGGCATTCGACAGCATCACTGGTAAGCCGTATTTGAGCGTGCTGGCGACAGCATTGGCGAAGGCCGGGCTCGGCGCTTCTGCGAAGGCTGCGCTCAGTAATTTTCCCAAGGCCTGCACCGTGCTGATATCGCTGTGTTTTTCAACCCAAGTATTCCAAAGTATCACGCGTTGCGATTCATCGACCACGATCAAGCCCAAGTTGATCGTATTGAAAATTTCTGCCATCAGGGCAGGCGATGAGGGCAACGCGACCGGCATCAGATTTCTCCTAAAAAGCGATCGATCTGGGTAACCAAGTCTTGCAGCGAGGTAGAACTGAGCAAGAACACCAGATGTCCTTCGGAACGCCGTTTTTCTATCGCCAAATCGATGTGCAACAACAGCAGATACGCTTCATCGTCGGCATGGCCGACGCGGCGGAAAATTTCTTCCATGGTCGCCAGACCGTAGTCGGGCAGCGAGCAATTGAGCGGAATATTGAGCATATCGGCCATCGCCGAGAGGCAGGCATTGAGAATGATATTACCGAGCTCGCACATGGCTTCCTGTTCGAATTCAGCCAAGTCTTCGATGCTGATTTGCGAACCCATCATGTCGCGCACGATTTCCAGCGCATGGTCTTCGGTAAACAGCAAAATAGCCTCGGCTTCGAACGCGCCGCTGAAGGTTTGATGAACCGCGCCGTAGCGCTCACTCTTCATACCCATGACGTCGTTGTCTACTTCGGAAAACTTGCGCACTTCCACCGAGGGCACCGACAGCTTTACTTCGTCGCCGACGATTTCCGACAAACTGGCGGCGGCACGGCCGGCCCCGACATTGAATACTTCGCTCAAGGCATCAAGATGCAGTTCGCTGAGTGCGATCATGGTTCTCTCTTAAAATAATTCAAGACGATGGCAATCGATTTTTCGGTGACCGGTTTGGCGACAAAAATAGCACCGAGCGTGGTGGCGCGAGTTTGCATGGTATCTTGCACATTAGCAGAAAAAATCGCAATCCGGATATGTGGATGGGCCAGCAGAATTTGTTCGGCCGCATCGGTGCCCAGCATACCCGGCATATTAATATCCATGGTACAAAAATCGGGGTGGGCTTCGTCAACCATCTTGATCGCATCTTCGCCGCAACCGGCTTCGATGTATTCCCATTCGGGATGGACGGCTTTGAGATGGGCGCGTATGACCATGCGCGAAACTTTACTGTCGTCAACAATCAATATTTTTTTTGTCATTATCAGGATTCAGCACTGCTTAAATGTAGGGCGGTAGGTGTTTGTGTGATGCCAGCGTGATGCCGACCGGAAAACATTTTACCTTACTCTGTATTCTTATTTCTAGTGAGGATGTTCAATTAATGTTTCTTCAGCTTACGCCATAAGGTGGTACGGCTGATCCCCAGAAAGGCCGCGGCGGCTTCGCGGTTGTGATTGAAGTTGTGCATTACTTGCTCTACGGAAATCTCCTCCTGTTTAATGACGGCCGCTGGAGCTGGTGCGATCGCCAAATTGCCCGTGGTGGTGATTTCTGGTAACACTTTTTGCAAAAAAGCCGGGCTCAGCGCTTGCAGTGGTTCATCCGCCAGAAACAAGCTCAGGCGTTCCATCATATTGCGCAATTCGCGCACGTTGCCGGGCCAATCGTAGCGACATAACAGACCGTAGCAACTGCTGATTTCGGCGTGCAGGCTGGCATGCGGGCGCAGCGCCAGCGCCGCCAAACCATGCTTGAGATACCATTCGGCCAGGGGCATGATATCGTCGCGGCGCTGGCGCAAGGCCGGCAAGTTCAAACGCAGCACGGCCAAGCGGTAAAACAAGTCGGCCCGGAATTGCCCGCTCTCGCGGCGCGCATCGAGATCGCAATGGGTGGCGCTGATGATGCGCACATCGACTGGAATCGGCCGAATTCCGCCTACCCGCACCACTTCTTTTTCTTCCAGCACGCGCAACAAGCGGGTTTGCAGCGGCAGTGGCATTTCGCCTATCTCGTCAAGAAACAGCGTGCCGCGGTGGGCCGCTTCAAACAGACCGGCATGGCCACCGCGGCGCGAACCGGTGAAGGCACCATCTTCATAGCCGAATAATTCCGATTCCAGCAGCGATTCGGCGATGGCACCGCAATTAATTGCGACAAATGGCTGGCGTGCCCGTGCGCTTTCACGGTGAATCGCTTGCGCCGCCAATTCCTTGCCGCTACCGGTTTCTCCTTGCAACAGCACGGCGGCCGGTGAACGCGCAAACAGACTCAGCGTGCGGCGTACTGTTTGCATGGCCTCGGAATCGCCACGCAAATCGTGCAAGCCATGCTTGGCGCGTAACGAGGCCGCCGCCGGATGTTGACGGCCGCGGGTCGATTCCAAGCGCGTTAAATGGGCGATTTCTATCGCATCATCGAAGGCCAGCCGTATCGAGCTGGCCGAATACAGAAAAATTCCGGTCAGACCGGCTTCTTCTGCCAGATCGGTGATCAGACCGGCACCAACGATGGCGCGCACGCCGGCAGCCTTGAGTTCGCTGATCTGGGCGCGTGCATCTTCCTCGGTTACATAGGTGCGTTGCGCCAGCTTGAAGCCGAAGGTGGTTTTGAATTCAGCCAGCTCCGGCAGGGTTTCCTGATAGGTGATCAAGCCGATTTCCGGCGTGACTTTGCGCGCTCGTGCCAAGGCTTGCATGACGTCGAAGCCGCTGGCTTTGGCGATGACCACCGGTACCGGCAAGCGGCACTTCAGGTAGGCACCGTTGGAGCCGGCTGCAATCACGGCATCGCAGCGTTCATGCGCCAGTCGGGTGCGAATATGCTCGACCGCTTGTTCAAAGCCCATTTGCAGCGGAATGATTTCGGCCTGACCATCATATTCGAGCATGATGTCGCGAAACATGTCGAACAGACGGGAAATTGATACCGTCCAGATGACTGGACGATCAGGCGTGTCACGGGTGTGAACGGGAGGTGTCATGTTGTTTCACAGTGAGGCGGAAATGTTTCATCATCAATCAGATGCACTGATTATGAAACATTTCCGCTCACTTGTGCAGGGCATTCCTATACTGCGGCCGGCCGGCACTTGTCTCCTTAAGCCATCAGCGCTGCCGTCAGCGAGCGCAATTCCTCATCCGATTCTTCGAGTATGCTGTTCAAGGTGCCGTCACCAACGACAAAGTCGATTTCGGAGCTGAAGCGTTCCGATTCCGAATACGAATTGAAATCGAGTGGTGACTGGGTACGCGCCAGCTCATTGGCCAGCAGAATCGTATCGCCCAGCGTTTCCGGCGGCATCGCGCGCAAACCGAACCACAGCGCTTCCAGTGCTACCACCACCGCCTGTGGTAATTGCAGATTCTTGATCACGGCGCGGCCGATGATGGATTCCGTGCTTTCGATATCGACTATGGTGTCGGCGAATTCCGGCAAATCTTCGCTGATCTCCGCCGGCTGCTCCGGTTCCAGTAAAGCGGGGAATTCTTCGGCGCGCGAGAGCAGATAAAAATTGCCGACTTCATGCACAATGCCGGAAAACATCGCCGTATCGGGGTCGAGTCGCGTGATACGACGCGCGATCACTTGCGAGAGCGCCGCCACCTGGGCCGTATGCTCCCACAATTTTTGGGTCATGGCGACGATGGCCGGTTCTTTGCTGGTGCCGGCCAGTTGGCGCACGATGATGGTGGCGACGATAGTGCGCAAGCTGCGAAAGCCGAGCCGATTGATGGCCGCTTTGACGTTGGTGACATCGCTGCCGCGGCTGTATGCCGCCGAATTGGCAATCGCCACCACGCGCGCGGCCAGCAGCGGTTCGTTCATGATCAACTTGGTGGCACTATCGACGACGCAATCGGGATCATCGAGCGCTTGCTGAATTTTCAGCGTCGCGGCGACATTGGTCGGAAACACCAAGTCACCTTGGTTGGCTTGTTCGATGATGCTTTTGAGAGCTTTAGATCGGGTCATCGCAATGGTCTACATAGGAGGAATCAAACATCACTGAGGCCGAAACCGCGCTTGAGTTGGCGTAGTGCAGCATGACGCACTGTATTGCTTTATGCACTGCATTTTGCTCGCCTTGACCGGGAAGGTCAACCGAGCATCACGAAAACTTACAATTAACGCAGGATTACGCCATGTTGCTGCCACTCATTGAGCGCGGGCAGACGCTTTTTGTGCGGCTATCCATGCCAGAATTTTGCTCTCCAGCATAGATAACGGCAGCGCACCGTCGCTCAGGATGGCGCTGTGGAAGGCGCGGATATCGAAGTTTTTACCCAATTCTTGCTCTGCTTTATGGCGCAGCTCAAGAATCTTCAAAGCGCCGATTTTATACCCGAGCGCCTGACCCGGCCATGCCATATAACGCTCGATGCACTGGCGTGCCACCGCTTCGCTGTAACCCAGGGTTTTTTGTAAATACGCGATACTTTCTTCGCGTGTCCAGCCCTTGGCATGGATGCCGGTGTCGACCACCAGACGCGTGGCGCGCAGCATCTCATCATTGAGGTGACCGAAATAAGCGGCCGGATCATCTTGATACAAGCCCATTTCATGGCCCAGTGTTTCGGCATACAAGGCCCAGCCCTCAGTATAGGCATTATTGCCGCCGAGTTTGCGGAACTGCGGCATATCCAATTCTTGCTGCAAGGCCAGGTGGAAATGGTGACCCGGTTGGCCTTCATGTAAAAAAAGTGTCGTCATGCCCACCGTGGAGTACTCGTTGGCATTGGTGATGACGGCCCAAAAAATGCCGGGGCGCGAACCATCGGGAGCCGGTGGGCTGTAATGGTCAGAGGCGGCTGCGCGGCTGATTTCCGGTTCGGCGCGAATATCGAGCGCGGCTTTCGGCATGCTGGCAAACAGCGCCGGCAACTTGGCGCGTACCTTGGCATCAATGGCGCGATAGGCGTCGAGTACCTCGGCTTCGCTTTTGTATGGGCGAAAGCCTGCTTGTTGCTCTACCCATGATGGTAAATCTTCCGGCTGGCCGTGATAACCGAGGCGTGGTCCAAGTGTTACATATTCGCTTTGTATGCGTGCTACTTCACGCAATCCGATGGCATGGATTTGTTCCGGGTTGAGCGTAGTAGTGGTTTGACTGGCGACCCAAGCGCTATACCAAGCTGTACCGCCGGGCAAGGCGCTCCAAGCGCTGCTGCTACGACTGGCGGGCAGATAGTCATGTTGCAGAAAAGCGGTGAAGTCACGCAGCGCCGGCAAGATTTGCTGCGCAATGGCATGTTCATACGCCAGGCTGAGGCGGGCTTGATCGGCCGCCGAGAAGCTGGCCGGAAAATGCAGCACCGGCGCATAGTAAGCGTGTTCACGGACATTTTCGTTCAGCAATTGCTGGAATTGCGGCAACATGGCAGTGACCAAGCTACGCGGCAAGACGATGCCGCTGCGCATCCCTTGGCGCATATTGAGCGTGGCTTGCTTCAACCATTGCGGCAATTGTTCCAGTCGGCGCAAGAAAATCTCATAGTCGGCCACCGTATTGAGCGCCTGGGCGCTCTGGCCGCTGGCAAACTGGGCCAGCGTAACTGGCACACTGTCCATTTGGTTGAGCGGCATGAGCTCGTCACGGAATGGCGCCAGCCTCAAAGTGTTACGCAATTCGTAGGCCAGCAAATCATCGCTGATTTGCTCGCTTGCATTCAGGCGCGCGCGGTTTACCGTGCGCAATTCACGCTGCAGTCGACGCAGACCGGCGACTTGTTCGGCCTTGACACCTGGATTGAGGGTTTCAGGCAAGCGATCATCGTAGCGCCGTTCTCCAGCATAGGTGGCAAACAGCGGATCGTAGCGTATTTGTTGCGCGAAATAGCGCTCGGCCAGACTTTGCAATTGACGCGCGCTACTGTTCGTCACGCTATGCTGGGCAGCATCGGCCGCCAGCGCAGTGGCGTGGCAGAGCAGGGGGGGGGCAGCGCACAGGGCGATGCCGAGCACGCCCCCTTGGCTGAATTGGCGAAAAAATTGCTGCAATGTGCGTGACTGAGCCATAGTGCCCTTGAAAAAGGAGGGGGTGCCGAAATAGCACTTACCCCGAGGACAATATATTACGCTCAAACTTGCCGACGATGTTTCTGGTCAGGCATCTTTTTTTGCTTAAAATTCTTCCCAGTCGCCGGTAGTGCTGGCTGCCGGCTTGGCACTGATTTTTTTAGGCGCAGCACGAACCGCACGCACGGCCGGCACGGCCGGTGCAGCCGCTTTGGCTGGTGCGCGTACTGCCGGTGTCTGCACTGGACGCGGCGCGTGGCGAGTATGTTCGGCACCAAGCTGGAAAATACTGACTACTTGCTCCAGCGCAGCCGTCTGTTCTTGCATGCTTTCCGCCGCTGCCGCAGCCTGTTCCACCAAGGCCGCATTTTGTTGGGTAATTTCATCCATCTGCGTGATGGCCAGATTGACTTGTTCAATACCGGCACTTTGCTCTTGGCTGGCGGCCGTGATTTCACTCATGATGTCGGCTACCTGTTTCACCGAAATCACAATGGCATCCATGGTGGTGCCGGCCTGACCGACGAGCTGACTGCCGTGCTGAACTTTTTCTACCGAATCGTCAATCAACAGTTTGATTTCTTTGGCCGCACCGGCGCTGCGCTGGGCCAGATTTCTTACTTCGGCGGCAACCACCGCGAAACCACGGCCTTGCTCGCCGGCACGAGCCGCTTCAACCGCCGCATTCAAAGCCAAAATATTGGTTTGAAAGGCGATGCTATCGATGACACCGATGATGTCGACGATCTTGCTCGAACTATCTTTGATCGAGCCCATGGTATTGACCACTTGGCTGACGATACTGCCGCCCTTGAGCGCCACATCGGAGGCGGAAATCGCCAGTTGATTGGCAGTTTTGGCATTGTCGGCATTTTGTTTGACGGTAGAAGTCAATTCTTCCATCGACGATGCCGTTTCTTCCAGCGAGCTTGCTTGCGATTCTGTACGTGACGATAAGTCTGCATTGCCGGCAGCAATTTCAGCCGAGGCGGTGGAAATCATTGCTGTACTACTGTGAACCTGAGTGATGGTCTGCGCCAAATTATGATTCATATCGACCAAGGCACTGAGCAACTGACCGGTTTCATCGCTGGTGCGCACGTCTATCTTGCTACTCAAATCGCCGGCAGCAACCTTTTTAGCCGCCGCCACGGCAATCGCCAGTGGCTTGGTGATAGAGCGGGCGATCCACGTTGCCAGTAAGGCACTGGCCAGCAGTGCCAGCAAGCCCAGCGCAAACATCAGCGTGCGCGATAAAGCGATGATGTCTTTGATATCTTTGCCATGTTGCTGCATGCTGGCTTTTTGCAGATCGCACAGGCTGTGAATGTCGGCCAGCGCTTGTTGGAGTTTCGGGAAGGTACTGCCAGCCATCATCGCTGCCGCTTCGTCTTTTTGATCGAGTTCAATGAGGTCGGCGGTTTTCGCGAAAGCGCTGACAAACGCTGTGCGCGAGACAGTAAGTCGCTCGATCGCTTGTTTTTCTTGTTCGGTTTGTGCCTGTTGCTTGATTGTTTCCAACAAGTCGGTAATTTTTTTTCTATTTGCATCAATCGCCGCATACAATTTGCTGCGATTGCTTTGTTCCGGCGTAATGAACATTTCCAGTGTGCGGCTGCCATTTTCTTGTACCAGCGAAGCGACTTCCAAACCGCTGATTACACTGACGGCATTCTTATCCAAAATAGCGCTGGTTTTATCGGCAATCTCATTGAGTTGCACTATCGAAAGGATGATCATGAGGACGATGATCAATAAAGAGAGGCCGAAGGCCAAACCGAGTCGGACGCTGATTTTCAGATTAGCGAAGTTCATGCAGACTTCCTTTTGAGTGGTGAGCAAGGGGGGGGGATTTGAATGCCGGCAAGACACAAAATTAGATTAAAAGCAATTTAGTGGACTAACTGGAACTTTACAATAATTTTCAATTTTTCGTTAGGATAAAATTGATTACAGTCATAAATAATTGGAAAATATATGAAGCTTGCAACGCTTAAAGATGGTTCCAGAGACGGTCAACTGATCGTTGTGGCGCGTGATTTGAAAACGGCCTGCATTGCCAACGGCATCGCCCCAAGCTTGCAAGCGGCGCTCGATGACTGGGGTTTCATCGCGCCGCAACTGGAAGCCTTGAGCTTGCGCTTGAATGCAGGACGGGCACCGAACAGTTTTGATTTTGTTGCAAAAAACTGCATGGCACCGCTGCCGCGGGCCTTTCAACGTGTGCATGCCTATGCCTACCCCAACCATCTTGCTCTGTTGCACCAAGCCGAGCAGACCGAGTTGCCCGCTGGTTTTTTGCATGAGCCACTGATGTATCAAGGCGGCAGCGATGCCTTGCTCGGCCCCTGCGATGACATCGTGCTCGCCTCGACCGATGGCGGGGTCGACTTCGAGAGTGGTATTGCGATCATCACCGGTGATGTGGCTATGGGCGTGAAAAGTCAGCATGCCGGCGAGCATATACGTTTGATTCTGTTATCCAACGAGGTGTCGCTGCGCGACTTGATGCCAGCCGAATCGGCCAAAGCCGCCGGCTTTATCCATGCCAAACCAGCTACGGCGTTTGCCCCGGTCGCACTGACACCCGATGAGCTCGGTGAGGCCTGGAAGGATGGCAAGCTGCATCTGCCCTTGCGTTCCAGCTTGAATCAGCGCTTGGTTGGGCAGCCTTTGGCTGGGGTCGACCTGGCATTTTCTTTTCCGCAACTCATTACTCATTTAGCCAAAACCCGCGCGGTCACGGCCGGCAGCCTGATCGGCTCTGGTCCAGTCTCGAACAAAGACGCTGGCAAGGGTTACAGTTGCATCGCCGAAAAACGGGCCTTGGAACAGCTTGCCACCGGCAGCGCCGTGACGCCGTACATGCAGTTCGGCGACAGCATCAAGATCGAGTTGTTTGATAAAAACGGCAAATCCGTGTTTGGTGCAATTGAGCAAAGCGTGGTTGAGGCGTTTTCCCGCTGAGGTGGGGCCGCGTGCTTATTGCCGGCCAAGTTGGAAAAAGACGTTTTTGGAGCCATTCTGCCCAACTGCAAAACCGAGATAAATCGGCCCCATAAAGCTATTAAAACCGGCAAAAACACTCAGACTTTTACGTAGCGAAGCGGCGGTGATTTCTTTGCCGGTGTCCCAGGTATTACCGAGTTCTAAAGAGGTGCCGAGGAATAAACTTTGTCCAGCCATTTCGAAATTGACTGCTCGCAATAAATATGTGGCACTGCCGTAAAGCATGTAATTGCCACGGAATTGATCTTGCTGATAGGCTGATAAACGTTGAAATCCACCCAAAGTCGGGCCCATGGTTTGGTTGGCACCGCTATCTTTGACGAACAAGCCGGCACCGCTGAATTTCAGATTGACGCTGTGGTTGCTCCAACTGTGCGCCCAGACACTGTCGAGCGCGAGCTCTTGGAAATTGGTTTTTGATTTATCCAAGCCGGCGAACAAGCTGCCGCCAAGTTTATAGCCATCGCGCGGAAAACTGCTGTCGCTGAGCTGATCAATCACGACGCTGGTTTTGAACCCGAATTGTTGCAGGGTAGTGTGCGCTAGCGGATAGCTGCTGCTATTACCCTGTGCATCGGTCAACTGAACCATACCAAGCTTGGGAGTAATATTGTACTGACTGAATAAGAAACCGATACGCGCTTCACCGAGTACGCTTTGCTCGCCTATGCGGAAGGCCAAGTCATTGCCGGCCTTGATAGTCCGCATACTGAATTCCGCCACACGGGTGTTGTCGATATAGGTGTTGAAGCTGTCTTGGCTGAACTCGGCGTAGGGTGCCAAGTACATGCCTTCGCGTTCGAACAGCGGTTGGCGCAATTCACTGTGCAGTTTGACGGTATTGCCGAGCTCAATGTCGTTGCGCCACTCCAAGCCGCCCGGTGTCAACCAAGGACGGCGATGCCCGACTTGCAAGCGATAGCCACCGACCCCATCGAAGCCGCTCGACAAACTCAAGCCGAAGCGTACAAAATGTGGTCCCCAATTGCGGCCGTTGGCTTTGATGCGCAAGCCATATTGTTGATCGCGTTGTATCAATTCATGGCCGATGCTATCGAATTCGCGCGCATTATTCAAGATAGCCAGCTTGCGATTGATGGTTTCGGCATTGTAGACGCTGCCGATTTCGATGGACAACTGACGACGGATATCTTGTTCGGGAACCGCGCCGTTGGTCTCGATATCAACAAAACCGATGCGTATGGTTGGTAGTTGCGGATTCAGGCGCATTTGTTGAGATGCTACAAATAAGTGTCCCGATAAGTGTAGCTCAGATAATTTTTCGACCAGCGCGAGGGTCGCTTGTTCACCGATGACGCTGGCTTCTTTGGCGCGGTCGAAGTCGAGAAAGCCGATGTCACGCAGGTCTGGTTCGATCAAGATATCTTGTGGGCGCAGCAGGGCTTTTTGCGCATGGACATTTTGTTCCGTCAAAATGTTGACCATTTGTTGGCTGATATTGAACAGCGTCTGTAATTTATCGCGTGGCAGCAGCGGTGTGCCGATATTGACGGCAATCACGATGTCAGCACCCATGCTGCGCGCGATGTCGACTGGTAAATTGCGTACCAGCCCGCCATCCGACAGTAAACGTCCATCGATTTCCGTCGGTGCAAACACGCCCGGTGCCGCCATACTGGCGCGTATCGCTTTGTGCAGCGCACCTTTGTCGAACACTACCATCTGCCCAGTTTCGAGATCGGTGGCGATGGCGCGGAAGGGAATCGGCAGTTGATCGAAATTGATTGCCGGAGGCAAATGCGCAGTCCAATTTTGTATTAACTCCTGAAACTGGCTGGCCTGGGCTACCCCAGCCGGCAGTCTTACCCCCTCGCTGCTGACGCCAAGCGTGGCACCGAGCGGGTAAAGATCGTCTTCCTCGCGCACCGGTTGCGGCAGGTTGCGGCGGGCCACGCGGTCGAGCGCGATATCATTGAGTTTCAGATTTTCCAGCTTTTTTTCGATTTCCGTAGCAGACAAGCCGGCGGCATACAAGCCGCCCACCACCGCACCCATACTGGTGCCGGCGATGCAATCGATAGGAATATGCATGGCTTCGAGTTGCTTGAGTACACCGATATGGGCAAAGCCGCGGGCACCACCGCCAGACAAGGCCAGGCAAATTTTCGGAGCTTTCTGTGGTGTTACTTGTGTGGCAATATTTTCAGCCTGGACCGTAAAAACGCTCAAAAGCAGAGGTAAAATAGCGAAAAAGTAAAAAAACAGTGGTTTGGGCGGCGAGTAAAGGCGAATGGGCATGGAATTTTTATCGTGGTCTCTATATACTTCAGGGAGTATAACAATTTAGCTTTACCAAAGCTTGCAAGTATAAGCAAACTCCAATTTCTCTATGAATCTACATCAATTGCGCTTTGTGCGCGAAGCAGTCAGGCAGAATTTTAATCTGACTGAAGCCGCCAAGGCACTGTTTACTTCGCAGCCTGGCGTTTCCAAGGCCATTATCGAGCTCGAAGAAGAGCTCGGCGTCGATATTTTCACTCGCCACGGCAAGCGTATTCGCGGTTTGACCGAGCCTGGGCGGGCGGTATTGAAGTCGGTCGAAGTGATCATGCAGGAAATTGACGGCTTGAAACGCATCGGCAAAGAATATGCCGCGCAAGACAGTGGCAGCTTCACCATCGCCACGACGCATACACAGGCGCGCTATGCCTTGCCCAAGGTTGTGCAAGCTTTCATGCAAAAATATCCTAAGGTGCGTTTGTCACTATTGCAGGGTAATCCCAAGCAAATCGCCGAAATGGTCATGCGTGACCAAGCCGATATCGTCATTGCAACCGAAGCCATTGCTGGTTTTGATGGCTTGATTTCCTTGCCTTGTTATCAGTGGGAGCATTTGGTAGTCGTGCCGCTTGAGCATCCGCTGCTGAAACTGAAACACGTCACGCTGGAAGATATTGTCCAGTATCCGCTGGTCACGTATGATGCGGCGTTTGCCGGTCGCAGCAAGATCGACCATGCATTTACGATACGCAATCTCAAGCCCGATATTTTGCTCGAAGCCATCGATGCCGATGTCATCAAGACCTATGTCGAACTCGGCATGGGTATCGGCATCATCGCTGGCATGGCTTTTGATGCTGAACGGGATAAGAATTTGCGTGCCATTCCGGTCGGACATCTGTTCGGCATGAATGTTTCGCGCGTGGCAATCAAGCAGGGTGCGTATTTGCGCAGCTATATTTATACCTTCATCGAATTGCTCAATCCTGCCTTGACGCGCAAGATGGTCGAGAGTGCCATGCAGGGCCACGGCGACAATTACGAACTGTAATGGCCCGCCAGCGGGCTGTTCCGGGCAGCGAGCTCCATCGCTGTCGACTAAAATTTTGAATGAGTGAACCAAGAATGACCCCACAGACGATGCGTGATTATTATGCTCAGCGCGCGCAAAGCTTAGAGCAAGTTTATCAAAAACCGGAACGCCAGACCGACTTGCGTGAAATGCATGAGCGCGTTCGCGAAGTGCTCAAAGGCCAGCGCGTGCTGGAATTAGCCTGCGGAACCGGTTATTGGACCGAAAAATATGCACCACTGGCCAGCAGCGTGCATGCGACCGATATCAACCAAAGCATGCTCGATATCGCCGGCACGAAAACCTATCCGGCCGGTAAAGTGACACTGGCCTTGGCCGATATATTCGATCTGCCTGATGCGCCGGCCGATGCGTACAGCGCCTGTTTTGCCGGCTGTTTCTGGTCGCACGTGAAACGCGAAGAGCAAGTCGCGGTATTGAGTAAGCTCAGTAAAGGTGCGGGCAAGGGTACGATGCTCGTGCTGTTAGATAATAACTATGTCGAAGGCAGCAGTACTACCATTGCACGCACCGATTTGGAAGGTAATACCTTTCAGTTCCGCATGCAAGAAGACGGCACCCGCGTCGCCATCGTTAAAAACTTCCCGACCGACAGCGCCTTGCGCAAAAAGTTTGGTGCCTTGGTGCGCGATATCCGCATCGTGCGCAATGAGCACTACTGGCTCTTGACTTGCATCTTGAAATAATAAGTCTAGTATTGTTCCTCAATATTGAGCCATGCTACATTGTGGCCATTCTCAAGCCAAAGGAACAGATATGGATTTATCAGCATGCACAACAGCAATTCGCACTAAAGTCGGTGACGACAGTGGATTAAATGCGACATTGAAATTTGATTGCGGCAGCGATGGCGTGGTCTTCGTCGATGCACTCACCACCCCTAACACGGTGTCGAATGACAATGCCGAAGCCGCTTGCACGATTTCGATTTCGCTCGAAAACTTGGCAGCCTTGCTCACCGGTCAATTGAACCCGATGAATGGTTTCATGATGGGTAAGCTGAAAGTCGCCGGCGACATGGGCATCGCGATGCGCTTGCAAACCGTCGTCTGAAGTATATTAGCAGGCCGCCCAACAGCTTATGGATCTCAGTATTCAAGAAAACCATGACGCGCACTTGCTGACGCTCTTGCCTCAGCAATGGCAATGTGTTGTGCCGGCTGCTTACACACTCTTGCAAGCCGCCGCCGCGGCGGGCATTGTCTTACCCAGTTCTTGCCGCAACGGAACGTGCCGAACCTGTTTGTGTCGCTTGGAAGCGGGGCAAATACATTACGGCATCGATTGGCCCGGCTTGAGCGCAGAAGAAAAACAAGAAGGTTGGATCTTACCCTGCGTGGCACTGGCCGACAGCGCGCTGACTTTGCGTGTGCCGGCCGCGCGCCGTATCAGTGCTGTGGCTGAAAAGCCGTAAGGCGATTGCTGCACTGTTGCACACTACCATCACCATGCGCGCACGGTGTCACGGCCTGCGCTGACGGTGCCGGAATACCCTCGTCATCGAGATCGGCGGCACGCGTATCCCAAGCCGTCACGCCCTTGGCGCTGATGTTTAAGCGCAACACCCAACCATGGGTCTGGGCATCATTGTCGAGCGAATCCATCAAAAAATTACCCAAGCTGTAAATAATCGGCTTACCGTCAACATATTCAATATCCTGCGTCACATGCGGGTGGCCACCGATCACGGCGTCGGCACCAGCTTGTATCATGCTGCGCGCTAAAGCGCGCTGACGCGGACTGGCTGTGGGCTCGTTTTCCCAGCCCCAGTGCATGAAGGGAATGACGATGTCGGCGTGGTAATGCGTGCGCGCACGTCGTATATCGGCCACGACTTGCTCTTCCTCGCTCCAGGCAATGCCGGCTGCGCCCGTATTTGCTTCAAAACTGCGCGGCATGAATTCATCGTAGCCGAGCAAAGCAATGCGGATACCTTTGCGCTCGAAGATCAAGGGAGTATGAGCGGCCAGCAAATCGCGTCCGCCACCAAAATACGGTAATTGTTCTTGCTCAAGATGGCCGAGCATCTCTACGAAAGCGGCTTTGCCAAAATCACCGGAATGATTATTGGCAATCGATACTGCATCAAAGTAATGATGCAGCAGCGGTAAAGTGCTCGGTTTGGCGCGGAAAGTAAAGTTTTTATCGGCCGGCTTGCCGCTGGTGGCCACCACACATTCGAGGTTCGCGATGCGGATATCGGTACTGGCAAGAATGGCCGCATAGCGTGCCAGCGGATCTTTGCCATCGGCAATCCACTTACCTGGCGCACCATCGAGCACGATATCGCCGGCAAATAACAGGCTCACCGTCGGCGGCACGGTGGCGGCCTGTCCGGCAGGGGTGGCGCACAAGCACAGTGCGCCAGTGAGGGCGGCAGCGCCGCGCAACAGGGTAGGGATCATGGTAAAGGGTTTTCTAAAGTACAGTCATATTGCAATTCGCGTTCCAGTTCGCCGGCATACAACATAGTATGTGGCCCCAAGGGCAAGCGACCCGCGGCGTGCGGAAACGGTGGCGCATAACTGGCTTGTTGTATCGGCACATCACCATGCCAAGTCTGAAAATACGCATACAGTTTGATATAGTCGATACGCGCATCCTGGCCAATCATGGCAGCCTTGAACTTAAAGCGCCCGCCGACATCGGTGAGTGGGATATGATAGGGGTCGCTACTGAGCTGCGCCTCGATGGTTTGCGTTTCACCGCCGTAGGTCAATTGGCAGCGTAATATGGGGGTGGCCTGAACGGTAGCGCTGGTGCAGGCCCACACCCACACTATCAGTAACGGATTGCGGCAAAGTAAAGGAAGGCGCATCTTGCTTTCAATCAAAATATCAGAACCGCCATGATAGTCGTAAATATGGTGACCAGGTAAGTGTGAAGAGCAACAGGCACCGTGGTTTAAAAATGCAAATAAATAGATTAATTTAGTTTATCTGCAAATTTATTTACCACGGATGAAAATTATGAGTATAATCAGATAGTCGTTGAGATTCAAAGTGGTGGTGCAGTATCAGTCTGTCATTTCTTACTTGGTTGAAACGATCTATCGGGCAAGTGCCCACATTAACTGAAATAGGAAATTGTAATGGCAACAGGTATTGTTAAATGGTTCAATGATTCTAAAGGTTTTGGTTTCATTACTCCTGATGAAGGTGGTGAAGATTTGTTCGCTCACTTCTCCGCTATCGTATCTTCCGGCTTCAAATCTTTGAAAGAAAACCAACGCGTTTCTTTCGAAGTAACGACAGGCCCTAAAGGTAAGCAAGCTTCGAACATCGCTCCTCTGTAATAAGACATGCGATAGGCTCCTGAAAAAGCCATGTTGTAAAAAATCCCCGACATGTCGGGGATTTTTTTTATTAATCGCAAAAGTGTTTCAATAAAGCTGCAAATCAACTTTATACTATGTCCAGAGTAATTGCGGAAACATTGCTCTTTATCAACATCGATAAATATATATCCGGTACGCTGGCGCTTGAGCTGTCAGACCGACGGGGGAGAGAGAAAAATAATGTTTACTTTGACGATCAGACTGCGCTTAATCGGCACCATGGCCTTTATGGCGATCATGCTAACCATCGGTGGCTTGATGGGTATTTACGGCGTACGTAACAGCAATGCCGCGATTCAGGAATTATTTACCAATCAGTTGCCGGCTGTTGATAATCTTGGGCGTTCCGGTTATGAATTGATGCGCTCACGTGTGACACTTGACCGCGTGATTATGCATCCGGAAGACGCGAATGCCGCGCTGACCATCAAAAAAGCCGAAGACTATATGGTCAAATCGGATAAGGCCTTTGAAAACTACATGAATTTACCGCAAGACGGCGAAGAGAAAAAACTTGCCGCTGAAGTGCTGGTGGTGCGCGATAAATTTGTCAAAGAAGCCGAGTTGCCCATATTAGCGGCGCTCAAGGCAGGCAATAAAGACGAAGCTGATCGCATTAATATGACGCTGGTACCCGCTTTGTTTTCCGCCTATTCCGATAAAATTACAGAACTTAATGCCTATCAATTCACCAGTGCCACGGCTGATTTGAAGAAGAATCAGAGTGAGTTCACCACCTTCATCTGGGTCGATATTCTCGGCGTATTGGCCGGCTTGACTGCTGTATTCATCTCCGCCTACTTTTTACTACGTGCCATTGCTCACCCTTTGCAGCAAGCTTTATTGCAATTCACTGCCATCGGTAACGGCGATCTGACCAATCAGATCAAGCCGGAATCGAACGATGAAATGGGGCAACTTGTCTCCGGTTTGGAAAATATGCGCCAAAGCTTGGTACAAACCGTGACCATGGTCAGACAGAGCAGCGGCTCCATCGCCGTCTCGGCTACCGAGATTGCCAGCGGGAATATGGATTTATCTTCACGTACCGAACAACAAGCCGCCAGCCTGGAAGAAACCGCTTCCTCGATGGAAGAATTGACATCGACAGTGCAACAAAATGCCGACAATGCACGTCAAGCCAATACCCTGGCGCTGACCGCTTCGGAAGTGGCCAGCAAGGGCGGGCGCGTGGTGAGTAATGTGGTGCATACCATGTCATCGATCAAAGAGAGTTCGAAGAAAATTGTCGATATCATCGGTGTCATCGATGGCATTGCGTTTCAAACCAATATTTTGGCCTTGAATGCGGCGGTCGAAGCAGCACGTGCCGGTGAGCAAGGCCGCGGTTTCGCCGTGGTAGCCAGCGAAGTACGTAACCTGGCTCAGCGCTCGGCCGGTGCAGCGAAGGAAATCAAGGAATTGATCAGCAATTCGGTCGACAAAGTCGAAGAAGGTTCGCGACTGGTCGATGATGCCGGCAAAACCATGGAAGAAATTGTCGTCTCGATCAAGAGTGTTGCCGATATCATGGCTGAAATCACCGCCGCCAGTAATGAGCAAAGTGATGGCATTTCGCAGGTGAACCAAGCTATTGCGAAAATGGATGAGGCGACTCAGCAAAATGCCGCACTCGTCGAACAAGCCGCGGCTGCAGCCGGCAGTATGCGTGACCAAGCGAATAACCTCAATCACGCGGTCGGTATTTTCAAAGTGCAGGCCAATGAAGCGGTCGCGCAGCCAACAGTTGTCGCGCCACCGCGCGCTGTACCACGTGCGGCGGCACACAAACCGAAAGTTGCTTTGAAGGCCATTTCCTCAGCCTCAGTGGCAAGGAAATCGTCCGCGGCCGCCAAGGCAGACGAATGGGAAGAGTTTTAAAGCATCGTTTCTGATACAGTTAAAACGGGCCTCAGGCCCGTTTTTTTAACTCGGCTTATCTTTCCAGTAATACGGATCGCTATAAGCCTGACGCAGAAAATCAACAAAGGCGCGTATCCGCAATGGTAAATGGCGTCGTTGCGTAAAAATTGCATAGATATCGTTGCCGGCAGCACTGTACTCATCAAGTACCGTCACCAGTTTACCACTCTCGATTTCAGCACCAACTTCCCAAATCGAGCGCCAAGCCAAACCTTTGCCGGCCAAGGCCCAGTCATGCAAGACCTCGCCATCATTGCACACCATATTACCGTCGACTTTAACGGCGAGATTTTTTCCATTTTGGCGAAAGGTCCAACCGCGCTGACTGCCATCATTGTTAAAGGCCAAGCAATTATGCGCACTGAGATCATCGATAGAACGCGGCGTACCGTATTGTTCCAAATAAGCCGGTGCCGCCACCACCACGCGCTGGTTATCGGCCAATTTAACACCGATCAAATTGGAATCACTTAAAGAAGCGATGCGAATTGCCACATCCACCCCTTCACCGATCAAATCAACCACGCGGTCATTGAGGCTGAGGGTGATTTTTAAATCCGTGTGCGCCGCCAGAAATGCCGGCAGCAGCGGTGCTACATGCAGACGGCCGAAGCCGGCTGGTGCCGAAACCGTCAACACACCACTGGCATGCACGCTGCGCGCCGATACCAGCGCTTCGGCCGCTTCGAGGTCGGCCAACACCCGTTGGCAATCTTCGAGAAAGGTCGCGCCCTCATTGGTGAGGGCAATTTTTCGTGTGGTTCTTTGTAATAATTTTACGCCCAAACGCTCTTCGAGCGCATCGAGGCGGCGACTGATCATCGCCGGTGCCACTCCTTCGGCCCGCGCCGCGGCCGACAAACTGCCGCGTG
Organism: Undibacterium sp. 5I2; assembly: GCF_035019605.1. Classification (NCBI taxonomy): domain Bacteria; kingdom Pseudomonadati; phylum Pseudomonadota; class Betaproteobacteria; order Burkholderiales; family Oxalobacteraceae; genus Undibacterium; species Undibacterium sp. 5I2. The sequence continues at coordinate 24,492 of NZ_JASJVS010000050.1, forward strand.
CCGCGACTTCGGTAAACGTACTGATCTGTTTGAATTGGTCCATGGCATGTAGTTTAGCGGGTTCGAAAAATTTTATCTTTAACTGAAAGTAAAAGATAAAGTGATAAAACTAAGTATTACTATTGTTTTTGATCGAATATACTCTAGTTCATGTAGCGAGCGCTGTTTTCAGGCGCGGTTTCAGGCAAAATAGGGTAGTGCCTGTTGGAAAGTACTCAATCAGCTTTTTTTAATTTTGTGGAGATCAGAATGACGCAATCGAACAATTTGTTGAGCCTGCCAGAAGGTATGGAAATTCTTGGCGAGATCAAGCCAGGCTTCGAACAAATCTTGACCCCAGATGCGCTGGCGCTGGTTGCCAAGCTCAGCCGTGCATTTGAACCGCGCCGCCAAGCGTTGCTGGCCGCCCGTGTAGAGCGCGCCAAACGTCTCGATGCCGGCGAATTGCCCGACTTCTTGCCGGAAACACAGTCGATTCGCGAAGGCGATTGGAAAATTGCCCCATTGCCTGATGCACTCGCTTGCCGCCGCGTAGAAATTACCGGCCCGGTCGAACGTAAGATGGTCATCAATGCCTTCAATTCCGGTGCCGACAGTTACATGACCGATTTTGAAGATTCGAATACCCCGAATTGGGATAATCAAATCACCGGCCAGATCAATATGCGTGATGCCGTGCGCCGCACCATCAGCTTGGAGCAAAACGGTAAATCATACAAGCTCAACGATAAAATTGCCACCTTAGTAGTGCGTCCACGCGGCTGGCATCTCGGTGAAAAACACGTGCTCGTCGATGGTCAGCGCGTGTCCGGTGGTATCTTTGATTTTGCCTTGTTCCTGTTTCACAACGCCAAAGAACAATTGGCGCGCGGTGCAGGCCCGTATTTCTACTTGCCGAAAATGGAATCGCACCTCGAAGCGCGTTTGTGGAATGATATTTTTGTCATGGCGCAGAATGAAATCGGTGTTGCACAAGGCACGATCAAGGCCACCGTACTGATAGAAACTATCGTCGCTGCCTTCGAAATGGATGAAATCCTGTACGAGTTGCGTGAGCATAGCGCTGGTTTGAATGCCGGTCGTTGGGATTACATTTTCTCTTGCATCAAAAAATTCAAAAACGACCAAAACTTTTGTCTGGCCGACCGCGCCAAAGTCACCATGACGGCACCGTTCATGCGCTCGTATGCACTGTTGTTATTGAAAACTTGCCACAAGCGCAATGCGCCGGCAATCGGCGGTATGGCTGCCTTGATTCCAATTAAAAACGATCCGGAAAAAAATGACATCGCCATGGGTGGTGTACGTACCGACAAGGCACGCGATGCCGCTGATGGCTACGATGGCGGTTGGGTTGCGCATCCGGGCTTGGTAGAACTGGCCATGACTGAATTCAAGAAAGTGCTTGGCGACGCCCCGAATCAAATCTCCAAGCAACGCCCCGACATCGAAGTCAGCGCCAAGGATTTGCTCAACTTTCAACCGGAAGCACCGATCACCGAAGCCGGTTTGCGTTACAACATCAACGTCGGCATCCATTACCTCGGCGCTTGGTTGGCCGGCAATGGTTGCGTGCCGATTCATAACTTGATGGAAGATGCCGCCACCGCCGAAATCAGCCGCTCGCAAGTATGGCAGTGGATACGCACACCAAAAGGCAAGCTCGAAGATGGCCGCAAAGTCACGGCCGACATGGTGCGTGCGATGATCCCGGAAGAGTTGCTTAAAGTTAAGGAAATCGCCGGCAGCGGCCCGACCTATGACCGTGCTGCGCAAATCTTTGAAACCATGTCGACCTCAGATGAATTTGCCGAATTCCTGACATTACCTCTGTATGAAGAAATTTAAATACTTTCCATCGTATTGAGTAGACCGCGGCCCGAAAATTTTTCGGGCCGTTTTTCGCTCTGGTGGCATACTGCTACTTTTTACTCTGTCGTGCCGTCGGCTGCCCGAGGCTGCACGACTTCAATGAGGTCGATTGATCATGCCAAAAATGATTTCCGTCACGCCTGAAACCGTGATTGCCCACACCGAAGAATGGCTGGAAAAAGCCGTCATCGGTTTGAATTTATGCCCGTTTGCCAAGGCGGTGCACGTCAAAAAGCAAATTCGTTACGTCGTCAGCCAAGCCGATACCCCGCAAGCCTTGCTCGAAGAATTGCAAACAGAGTTGGAATTGCTGGCCGAAACCAGTGCGGAAAAAATCGACACGACTCTGCTGATTCATCCGCGCATGCTCAACGACTTTCTCGATTTCAATGACTTCATGGAAGTCGCCGAAGGTTTGCTGGAAGAATTGGAACTCGATGGCACTTTGCAAATCGCTAATTTTCATCCGCAGTTTCAATTTGAGGGTAGCGCTGCCGATGACATCGAAAATTTCAGTAATCGCTCGCCGTACCCGATTTTGCACTTACTGCGTGAAGAAAGCATAGACCGGGCGGTCGAAGCCTTTCCTGATGCCGGCATGATTTACGAAAAAAACATCGAAGAGCTGCAAATTCTCGGCCATGCCGGCTGGAATGAACTGAACTTATCCTACGAAAAACCGCCCAAAGCCTGAATTCACCGTGCTGCCGCATGCGACCGATTATTCATATTCATATATGAAAAAGTTATGTAGCGTAGGCTCAGTATTGACGCTCAGCTCATCCCGCGCCAGGCCCGCCATAATGGCCCGCGGGCCTCTCTTACCCTGCCGCGCCCAGCGCTGGCGCGGCATAGCAGTTACCGTGCTGGGCAGTTTTAATTCGGTAATCAGAAAATTTTTCCTGTTTTATCGATAGAAAATTTGCCTGATCTTTGCTTAGCACCAAGGTTTCTTCAGCAAACATGGCCGAAAGCGCCTTGTTATTTTGCGGAGCAGCATGTAGAGTAAGGCTTCGTTTTTTTTTCTCGCATTTTTCACACCTCTAGCTTTCTATATCTATGGCTTTAATCGTCCACAAATACGGCGGGACTTCGATGGGTTCCACCGAACGCATCAAGAACGTCGCCAAGCGCGTCGCCAAATGGCATGATGCCGGTCACCAGATAGTGGTTGTTCCGTCTGCCATGTCTGGCGAAACCAATCGACTCATCGGTCTGGCCAAAGAACTCATGGCGCAACCCGATCCACGCGAACTAGACATGATTACCTCAACCGGTGAACAAGTCTCGGTCGGCTTACTCGCCATGGCCTTGCTGGCAATCGGCAAACAAGCCGTATCGTATGCTGGCTGGCAAGTTGCGATCAATACCGATTCATCTCATACCAAGGCGCGTATCGCCGGCATTGATGACAGTAAAGTCAAGGCCGACCTCGCGGCCGGCAAGATCGTCATCATCACCGGCTTTCAGGGCGTCAATGACAAGGGCGATATTACTACGCTCGGTCGTGGTGGTTCCGACACCTCGGCCGTTGCCGTTGCAGCGGCCTTGCAAGCGCAGGAATGCCTGATTTTCACCGACGTCGATGGTGTTTACACCACCGACCCACGTGTGGTGTCCGATGCCCGTAAGCTCAATACTGTGACCTTCGAAGAGATGCTGGAAATGGCCTCACTCGGTTCGAAAGTATTGCAGATACGCTCGGTTGAATTTGCCGGTAATTACCGCATGCCAACGCGCGTCTTGTCATCGCTGACCGACCCCCTAATGCCGCTGGAACAAGAAGCGATCTCCGGCACCCTGATTTCGTTCGAGGAAGATACAAATATGGAACAAGCCACCATCACCGGCATCGCGTTTAACCGTGATGAAGCAAAAATAACCGTACTCGGCGTACCAGACCGTCCCGGCATTGCTTATCAAATCTTGGGCCCGGTGGCCGATGCCAATATCGAAGTCGATATGATCATCCAAAATCAATCGGTGGAAGGAAAAACCGATTTCACTTTCACGGTTCCACGCGGCGAGTACAGCAAAGCCATGGACGTCCTCGAAGGCAGTGTCAAGGCACACATCGGTGCCGCCAGCATACTTGGTGACGCCAAAGTCTCGAAAGTCTCCGTGGTCGGCGTAGGTATGCGCAGCCATGTTGGCATCGCTTCGCAAATGTTTCGTACTTTGTCGGAAGAGGGCATCAATATCCAGATGATTTCTACTTCTGAAATCAAGATTTCGGTCTTGATCGATGAAAAGTATATGGAATTGGCCGTACGTTCTCTGCATAAAGCTTTCGGCTTGGAAAGTGCCTGAGCCTGAAAAGAGAAAAAAATCGCTTTTGTTGAGTCCCAACGGTTGACCAAAGCGATTTGAACCGCTATTATCTTGATCTCGATTACTGCCAATTCTTCGGGCTTGGCGTGTAATAGTGTGGAGGCGTGGCCGAGTGGCCGAAGGCACTTCCCTGCTAAGGAAGCATACGGGCTTAAACCTGTATCGTGAGTTCGAATCTCACCGCCTCCGCCAGTAATTTTGAATGGGCCCTTGAGAAATCAAGGGCTTTTTCTTTTTCTGCAGTTCTTCCTCACATCATTCCCGCATGCCGCAGCCTCGTCATTCCCGCATGCCACCGCCTCGTCATTCCCGCATGCTTTTGGCGGGAACCCAGTGTCGTTTTCAGCGCTGAAAACACGATCATCTCTGGTATTTTCAGTTAAGCACGAACGCCGCCAGGTGCCCGCCACAAGCGCGCTGATCATTACCCACAAGTCAGGTCGATTGCGCACCCACCCAGCCGCCCAATTCGTCATTGCCGCGCAGGCCGCAATCCAGTGGCGCGTACGCGCCTTTTATATCTGTGCTACTCAGGCGCAGCAGGATGTGTTCATTTCACAGAAAAAAAAGTGCCCTTGATCGACCCTCCCACCCTGAAGGCACTGACGTGCCACTCGATTCCCGCCTACGCAGGAATGACGAGGCGAGAGCAGGCGAGGTCGATTACGCGTCCACCCAGCCGTCCAATTCGTCATTGCCGCGCAGGCGGCAATCCAGTGGCGCGTACGCGCCTTTTATATCTGTGCTACTCAGGCGCAGCAGGACGTGTTCATTTCACAGAAAAAAAGTGCCCTTGATCGACGTTCTCACCCTGAAGGCACTGACGTGCCACTGGATTCCTGCCTACGCACACTGCTGTCCGGAATAATTTTCTTGACTAAGCTGCAGGGGGTTGCAGGCATTGGTTTACGAGTGTTAACCTCGGTT
>NZ_JASJVS010000051.1:0-28732 GCF_035019605.1 Undibacterium sp. 5I2
AGCGACGCGATGGGAGGGGATGCAAACCCCTTCCAGAGTCTTTTCCATCGTCGCTTGCGACGATCCATTAAGTTGTTGGCTGGTTCCAGCGTCGCAAGCGACGCTTTGTTTTTTGCTCAGGCGTAGACAATCGTCAGCGGTGCATGGTCGGAAAAGCGCTGCTCTTTGTAAACGGATGCCGAGCGCGCTGTTGCACCCATGGCCGGCGTGGCGACATGATAATCGATGCGCCACCCGACATTATTGGCCCAAGCTTGGCCGCGATTACTCCACCAGGTGTAGGCTTCGCCGGTCAAGTCCGGGTGCAACTGGCGATAGACGTCGACCCAGCCTTGCTCGTCGAATAAGCGACTGAGCCAAGCCCGTTCTTCGGGCAAGAAGCCGGAATTTTTCTGATTGCTCTTCCAATTTTTCAAATCGACTTCTTTGTGCGCGATATTCCAGTCGCCGCAGATGACGAGTTCGCGTCCGGCCGCCATCAGCATGGCCAGATGGGGATAAAACTCGGCCATGAAGCGGAACTTGGCTTCCTGCCGTTCCGGCGAGGAAGAGCCGGATGGGCAGTACACCGAGATCACCGACAAATTACCGAAGTCGCAGCGCACATAACGTCCTTCCGGATCGAATTCGGCACTGCCAAAGCCGATATGCACGGCATCCGGTGCTTGCTTACTGTAGACGCCGGCACCCGAATAACCCTTTTTCTCCGCATAATGAAAATGTCCATGGCAGCCGTGCGGTGTGAGGAAATCTGCCGTCATGTCGCCGGCTTGGGCTTTTAATTCCTGCACGCAGACGAAGTCGGCATCTTGCTGTTCCATCCATTCGAAAAAGCCTTTTTTTGCAGCGGAACGGATGCCATTCAGGTTGGCGGAGATGATTTTGGTCATGGAATTACTGTCGAAGCTAAAAAGTTAGTAAGGGTATTCGCGAAGCCTAACTATGCTGAGCCGAATAGTCGGGGACTGCAAAATTACCGTAGGGGAATATGGGTTTGCTAATGTGGTTTGACGGCGCACTTCTGACAACACTATCCCCATGAGAAAATTGTCGTTTAGCTAACTTAAGTTAACTTGCTCTTGGCCCAGTGGTATACTTAGAAGAAATAATTATACCTTCTTAAATAAGATTAACCATTTGTAATAGAGCTTGCGATTATGAAAGTTGAAGCTCAGGATCGCTTCATTGAGCGTGTTTCAGGCTTTTTGGCGAACCAAATTAATGCGCTGCCCATTTTTTGTGTGGGATTCCACCAACTACTACATACACGTGTAATGGTTTATCTGCATGTGTTACTTAAGCAATGACGAAATACTCAACTTCTCCTCTACAACTTGCCCGTACTTTATTTAAACATAGAGAACTTATCATTGAATTAGCCAAACGTGATGCCGTTGGCAAATACAAAGGATCTAAACTTGGTGTTTTATGGTCGCTCCTCACCCCAATTCTCATGCTGGTCATCTACACCTTTGTTTTTGGTGAGATATTCCAAGCGCGTTGGAGCGCAGGCAATTCCTCACGTAGCGAATTCGCCATCGTACTGTTTACTGGCTTAATTATATTTAATCTGTTCGCCGAAAATATCACCAGGGCACCTGGACTGATATTGCTCAATGAGAGCTACGTAAAAAAAATAATATTCCCTTTGGAGATACTACCTTGCGTAAATCTTCTTTCGTCGATGTTTCATATGCTCGTGAGTGCGTCAGTATTGCTTATATTTCAACTAATATTGATTGGGCACATTCCTTTGACGGTATTCTTCCTCCCTTTTATTGTTTTGCCATTTTTTCTGTTTTGTCTGGGGTTTAGTTGGTTATTGTCGGCCTTGGGAGTGTTTTTGAGGGATATAGGACAAACGATTGGTATCTTTGTTACGGGCTTGATGTTTTTGTCGCCGGTTTTCTTTCCCTTGTCCTCAGTACCTGTCAGGTGGCAAAAAATTGCTCAATTTAATCCATTGGTCTATCCTATAGAGCAAGCACGCAACGTTCAAATCTGGGGCTTGGTGCCGGATTTAAGCCATTGGCTAATCTACGCGGCAATGTCTTGTCTTGCAGCATGGTTGGGGTTTGTTTGTTTTCAAAAAACACGGTCAGGATTTGCTGATGTCCTCTAACCTCGTCATAAAAGTTACTAACGTTGGCAAGTGCTTTCAAATGTATGATAAACCGAACGATCGATTGATCCAAGGTTTGTATTCCTTGCTAGCACGCTTGTGTCCTGTTTTAAAGTTTCGCTTAAAACTGTCTCAGTTGGCGGCGGCTTGTTCGCGCCAACACTGGGCATTGCGCGACGTCAATTTTGAATTAAAAAAGGGCGAGACGCTCGGCATCATTGGCCGCAATGGTTCAGGGAAAAGCACACTGTTGCAAATTCTTTGTGGCACCTTGAATTCGACGACTGGAGACGTGCAAATTCAAGGTCGCGTGGCTGCTTTGTTGGAATTAGGGTCAGGATTTAATCCCGAATATTCAGGTCGTGAAAATATTTTCATGAACGGTCAGTTGCTCGGTCTGTCGAGGGCGGAAGTCGCCCAGCGCTTGGATGACATCATCGCTTTCGCTGATATTGGTGAGTTTATTGATCAGCCAGTGAAAACTTATTCAAGCGGGATGTATGTACGTCTCGCTTTCGCTGTCATTGCCCATGTTGATGCAGATATTCTTGTGATTGACGAGGCCTTAGCAGTAGGCGACGCATTTTTTACACAAAAATGTATGCGCTTTCTGCGAAAATTTCTTGAAAACGGCTCTATACTTTTTGTCAGTCATGACACGGCAGCGGTAAAAAATATCTGTCAAGCCGCGCTTTGGCTGGAGAAGGGTGTGGTGCAAGCCCATGGGTCGGCGAAAGAGGTTTCTGATCTTTATCTGCAAGCATTTTATGAATCTATCCAGGGTCCTGCCGCTCGTGTCCAAATCGAGCCAACAGCGAAACGAACAGCCATCTCAGTCGAACGAAAAGATGGCCGCTTGGCGTGGTTGAATAACACTAATCTACGCAACGATATAAAAATTATTGAATTTAACCAAGATGTCTCGCGTTTCGGTACCAAGGAAGCCGAGATTTTTTCGGTTGAGTTATGCGATGAAACTAATACCCCGCTCACTTGGGTTGTTGGCGGGGAAGAAGTCACATTTATTATCCGAGCAAACATCACACAAGATATTTTTTCACCCATCATTGGTTTTTACGTAAAAGACCGCTTGGGTCAAATCTTATTTGGTGATAACACTTACTTTACTTACCATGATGCTCCGCTGAATGTTCGAGCGGGCAGCGCGATAGTTGCAGAATTTCACTTTCTCATGCCGATTCTGTTGAAGGGGGAATACTCTATTTGCGTTGCTGTTGCCTCCGGTAGCAATGAAGAGCATATCCCTTTGGACTGGATTAACGATGCGATGATTTTAAGATCAGAATCATCGTCGGCGGTCACCGGTTTAGTCGGTATTCCTATGCGGAAAATAGAATTTAAAATTACAGAATAATTTAGAGCTCAGAAAAGTTTCACTTTCTGCTCTGATCGAAAATACAGCGAAAACACGGCGATCGTGTGTATTTCGAATAAAAAAAGGAATATTTGTAGAATGAACCGATACGCTTATGAATTTGATATCAATTCAAACAGTATTGCAGCACGTGTAATACGTTTGGTCGGCTATGACAAAAGAGTATTGGAATTAGGATGTTCCTCCGGGCATATGTCTGCAATATTGCAAGCACATGGATGCCAAGTGGTTGGTGTCGATTTTGATGCTGTTGCAGTCGAGACGGCTCGGCAGTATTGCAGCGCCGTGTATGCGATTAATTTAGAAAATGCCGACTGGCCTCAAGAGATGAGCGGCGAGGCGGCCTTCGACGTCATCGTTGCTGCCGATGTATTAGAACACTTACGTGATCCTGGTAGGTGCTTTGAATATTTCCGGCAGCTTTTGAAGCCTGATGGAATACTGATTATTTCGACCCCCAATATTGCGTATGGTGGCGTCATTGCATCATTGCTTCAAGGTACTTTTCATTATGCTGAAACGGGCCTTCTCGATAAAACCCACGTCCATTTTTTTACCGAGCAAAGTTTGCGTGAGCTCCTCTTGGCCAAGGCTTACTCGGTAGTACATTTTGACAGCGTCAATGCGGATATCGACCATCCCGAATTTTCAAAGTATTGGGACGCACTGGATGCGGATTTACGGAAAAAAATTCAAGAACGACCGAACGCCATGGCCTTTCAATTTATTTTGACTGCGTTTCCGAGCGAAACCAGGCAACTCGATACTTCTCTGGCAGAAATTTATCGGCAGTACGAGTTAAAAAATAATGTTGCTCAGAAAAAATTTGAAGCAGAAATCCTTAACTTAAAAACGATGTTGCTGGAAAAAAAGCATGAATGTGAAAAACATGTGGCTGGGAAATTGCAGTTGACCGAACAGCAGAATCGGCTTGAAGAGGAACTTGCACGAATAGAGCAAGAGTCGCGAAAAACCAATCTGGTTTTACAAACGATCTTGACCTCAACGACTTGGCAGATTTCCGCGCCACTACGCTATGTTGCAAGAGCAGTACCGTTGTCGCTCAGACAAGCGATAGGGCGTTTTTTGAAAAGAAGTATTTTCTTAACAGAGCTGATTTTTCTGGGGCCGACAAAAGGTTGGCCTTACCTGGCAAACTTATTAAAGCGGAAATTTCTTGCGAAGAATAAAATTTTCACGAAATTTTGTTCCAAGGTAGCGGCGTTGACCTTGCCGACCGTCGCTACGCCTCCTGAAGCAGCGCGTTCTTTAGACATTGATTACAGTTTGGCGATTCCGTTCAAATTTGAATTACCGGTTTTAGCTGACAACACCGTTGTCGCCGCCGTGATTCACTTGTTTTACGAAGATCTCGCGGTTGAGTGCCGCACTTATCTTTCGAAAATACCCTGCAATGTAGATATCTATATTTCGACTACGGATGCATTTAAAGCGGGAATTATCCAACAGGTTTTTAAAAGTTGGACTAAGGGGACGGTGGATGTCCGAATTGTTCCCAACCGTGGCAGAGACATCGCGCCGAAATTAATCAGCTTTGCTGATGTTTATCATAAATACGAGTACGTGTTGTGCTTGCACGGAAAACGATCACACCATGCCAATGTGTTAGCCCCTTGGCGTCACTTTATATTCGAAAGTTTGCTCGGGAATGAAGAAATTGTTAAGTCGATTTTGTTTGCATTTGAGACAAACCCGAAATTAGGAATGATTTCTTCGCAACATTTTGAGCCGATGCGGCACTGGACTAACTGGGGTGGAAATTTTGCAAAAGCCTCTGCCTTGGCGACCCGGATGGGGTTTGGCATCGATGAAAAAGCCGCACTCGACTTTCCTTCAGGCTCAATGTTTTGGGCCAGAACGGCGGCATTAAAACCCTTGCTCGACTTGCACTTGAGTATAGAAAAGTTTGATCCTGAACTCGGGCAAACCGACGCGACCTTGGCGCATGCACTGGAGCGCGTGTTCTTTCACAGCTGTGAATATGCTGGCTACCAATGGATGAAAGTTGCTTGTTCGGAGTTTTTTGCAAACACTCCTGCAATCATCGAAGTGGCTGATGCTGATGCGTTTCTGCACTATCAGGCCGAATACGGTTTTGAGCTCCTCAAGCCAAATGGTGTCAAGCCGCGAGCTTTACCAGTTCCAGCCGTCGCGAACGCTGCATCATCCCTGTTTGAGCGGGTTCGTGACAGCGCTTTAGGGACGGCAATAGTGCTCGATCCCGCTGTGAAAATAGCGATAGGTTTGGTTTCTTACAATAATAGTCGCGAAGAATTAAGGCTTGCCATAGAGTCTGCCAAGATTTCCTTGCAAACAGCCGGGTATGAAGTAAATGCTAAGCTGTTTGTCCTTGATAACGGCGCAGATACGACTGAGTATATCGAACAGTCCGATTTAATCGAGCGGCAAGCGCCGAAAGGGAATGTAGGATTTGGTGCCGGGCACAATCACTTGATGAAAATTGCGTTTGCTCGGCAGTTTGATGTGTACATTGCGATTAATCCTGATGGTGCTTTGCATCCTGATGCAATCAGCGAAATGATGAAAACCATGATGGCAGCAAATGGCCGTGCAATTGTGGAGGCTCTCCAATTCCCATCTGAGCATCCAAAGCCATATGATCCTCACACCTTGGATACCCCTTGGGTGTCTGGTGCTTGCTTAGCTGTGCCGCGAGCGGCTTTTGAGGCCACAGCTGGATTTGACGAGACTTTCTTTATGTATTGCGAGGATGTCGATTTTTCATGGCGAGCTAAGGCGCATGGTTTTGCTTTGAAAACTAACCCGCGAGCCTTATTTTTTCATTCAGTGACGAATCGCAAAATGACTCCTGCCACGCTGGAAATGATTTTACGCTCAGGGTATATTTTGGCAAAAAAATGGAATGCGTTTGAATTTGAGCAGGAAATGAAATTGACGCTGGTAGAAAGAAATTTTGTTGTTCCAAGTGTTGCGGTGGAGACGGTACCGAAGGAGTGGTCTCAGTATGCCGATTTCACTCACCAGTTCAGTTTTTCCAACCCACGTTGGTAAGCGGATGTATTTTTTACGGATGCCAATTTTGTTTTGCTTGCCGCTGAAATACGCAAGCTTGCAATTTGTGGGCAGTCAATTCTAAGTCAAATTTTTCAAATACAATTTATGGTAAAAAACCAAATTGATTGCATCGTCAGGTTTCACGATAGCAGTCGTTTACTCGAATTAAACCGATGTATTTTTTCTTTAGTCGGTCAATTTTATAAATCTCTTAATATTATTATCGTTGTTCAGAGATTTACTGATGAAGAGTTGTGTTTGCTGAGGGCTAATCTGGCTTCGTTGATGAAGTTCCCAAATTGCCCTACTATTCAAATTGAAAATTTAACAAATTCGTCTTCTGCTGATGCGAGGACTGAATTGTTAAATTTGGGTTTAGACGCTGCGAGAGGTCAGTACGTCGCGTTTCTCGATTATGATGATGTGCTCTATCCGGAAGCCTACTCTATCTTAGTGCAGAACTTAAGAAGTACTCACGCGGGTATTGCGTTTGCGACAGTCAGATTATTAAGTGTGGATATTTTTTCTCAGTTTCTCTGTGCCGTAAAAGAAGCGGCGGCACCATTCAGCGGCAGTTCTTTGAGTGACTTGTTTCGAGCAAATTTTTGTCCGATTCATTCTTACTTAATTGACCGTTCTGTGGTCTCTGCTGATATCTTGAGATTCAATACATCGCTAACGTGGGAAGAAGACTATGATCTGCTGCTCAGAATTTGCGCTACTTACGCATCGGATTTTTCCGCTTTGGGAACCGTAATCGGGGACTATTATTTCAAGTCAGATGGCAGCAATACGGTCGCGCACAGCGTCGGATTGAGCCAAGACCGGGTGAGTGAATATGCGGCGGTGGCTGCGCAAATTGAAGTTCGACGGTGTATCACGGACGTTAGTGCGGCCGTCCTTCGGCAGCTTGGCATTGCAAGTAAAGAAAATAAAATGAGTATTCGCGATGTGATTAACGTTATTGGAAATAAATAAAGCCGCGAATTCAACTGGTTTCGGTGATTGCTCGGTAGGCGCAGGCCTTAAGTTGTGCGTCGTTCTTCCTTGCCTTTGGCGTCAACCTAGCGCGGTTTTTACCACTGAAAACGCCATCATTTCGGGCATTTTCAGTTATCTGCGAACGCCACTGGGTTGCCGTCAAAAGCGCGCGGCAATGACGAATTGGGCGCTCGCGGGAATGACAAGTATTAATAACTGGCACCATAGCGCTCACGGTAAGCCGCCACCGCGAGCTGGTTTTGCTGAAGTTGTGCATCGCCATCGGTGCGTGACAAATACTCAAACAAATCATTCAAATTACCAATCGACACCACCGGCATCTGATACGCCTGACTGACTTCTTGCACCGCCGAATTGACCGATAAATTCGGTTCCTTGCCCGAGCGTTCCATGCGGTCGAGGGCGATCAGCACCGCACACGGTGTGGCACCGGCGGCGCGGATCAATTCCACCGATTCGCGTACCGAGGTGCCGGCTGAAATGACGTCGTCGATGATAACGACTTTCCCTTTGAGTTCAGCGCCGACGATGCTGCCGCCTTCGCCGTGGTCTTTGGCTTCTTTACGGTTGTAGGCGAAACCGACATTGCGGCCGCGGGCGGCCAATGCCACCGCGGTGGCCGAGGCCAGCGTGATGCCTTTGTAGGCGGGGCCGAACAGCATGTCGAATTCGACGCCGGAATTGATCAGGGTGTCGGCATAGAACGCGGCCAAGCGGCCGAGATTGGCACCGTCGCTGAACAGGCCGGCATTGAAAAAATACGGCGAATTGCGGCCCGCTTTGGTGACGAAATCACCGAAGCGTATCACGCCGGCGGCGACCGAAAATTGTATGAATTCTTGTCTTAAATTGCTCACGATAGGCTCGCTGTATGAAATAATAAGGGGTAGTGCGCGACTTACGCGCTCAATTTTTGCTTGAGCAAATCATTGACCTGGGCTGGATTGCCCTTGCCCTTGGTCGCTTTCATCGCTTGTCCAACCAGCGAATTGAAGGCTTTTTCTTTACCGGCGCGATATTCTTCGACCGATTGCGGATTGGCTGCCAATACCTCATCGATGATTTTTTCCAGTGCGCCGACGTCGGAAATTTGTTTCAAGCCCTTGGCGTCGATGATTTGATCGGCCAGTTGCAACGCGCTGTTCGGCGCTTCCCACATGGCGGCCAATACTTCTTTGGCGATTTTGTTGGAGATGGTGCCGTCGGCGACACGCTGCAGCAGCAGCGCCAGTTGCGCCGGGCTAAGCGGAATGGCACCGATCTCGGTGTTTTCGCGTTTGAGGGTGGAGGCGACATCGCCCATCATCAAGTTGGCGGCCGCTTTGGCCAGGCTCACACCGGCGGCGCCGACGAGCGCTTCAAAATAGCTTGCCATGCCCTTGGATTGGGTCATCAGGGCGGCATCGTAAGCGCTCAAGCCGAATTGGGCGATGAAGCGCGCGCGCATGGCATCGGGCAATTCCGGCATGCTGCTGCGAACTTGTTCTATCCATTCAGCGCTGACTTTGAGCGGCGGCAGATCCGGGTCGGGGAAGTAGCGGTAATCTTGCGAATCTTCTTTGCTGCGCATGGAACGGGTTTCTTTGCGATCGGGATCGTAAAGACGGGTTTCTTGCACCACGCGGCCGCCATCCTCGATCAATTCGATCTGGCGGTGGATTTCGATGTTGATCGCTTCTTCGAGGAAGCGGAAGGAGTTGAGATTCTTGATTTCGCAACGGGTACCGTATTCTGTTTGACCGAACGGACGCACCGAGACATTGGCATCGCAACGGAACGAGCCTTCCTGCATATTGCCATCGCAAATATCGAGCCACATCACCAGTGCATGCAGGGCCTTGGCGTAGGCTACCGCTTCGACGGCGCTGCGCATCACCGGTTCGGTCACGATTTCCAACAGCGGCGTACCGGCGCGGTTGAGATCGATGCCGGTCATGCCTTGATAATCTTCATGCAGCGATTTGCCGGCATCTTCTTCCAGATGGGCGCGCGTCAGTTCGATCACGCGTACTTCGGCCTTGCCATCTTTTTCAAAGGCGCAGGAAACGAAACCGCCTTGCACCACTGGAATTTCAAACTGGCTGATCTGGTAGCCCTTAGGCAGATCCGGATAGAAATAGTTTTTGCGCGCGAAAATCGATTCCGGGGCGATGGTGGCACCGACGGCCAAACCAAATTGGATGGCTTTTTCGACCGCGCCTTTGTTCATCACCGGTAACACGCCGGGCAAGGCCAAGTCGACCGGACTGGCCTGGGTATTGGGGGCGGCACCGAAGCCGATCGGCGAACCGCTGAAGATTTTGGACTGGGTTTTGAGCTGCACATGCGTTTCAAAACCGATAACGACTTCCCATTGCATAATCATTCCTTCTTGGTCATTGTTGTTTGCTGCATGCCAGCTGGGCAGCACTCAAAATTCGTTTCAATTGTTTTATTCGTCGTAGCGGCAGGTGCCGTCGTCGAGCTTGACTGTCAGTGCCGTGAAATTTTTGCGCGCGCCACACAAGGCCGGACAACTGGGCTTGATGTGTAGCAGTGCACCGTCACGCTCCAAGCGTATGCTGCAACGGTAGCCGCGATCATAATCATAGCCGCGCTTGGCACGCGCCGTGACGGCATCGCGCAAGCTGATGCGCCAGCCAGTTTCGGTGACTTCGGCTTGCGGTTCGTCATCGAGATCGATGCTGCATTCATGCCCGTGATCGCGCCGCAATTGCGATGATTCCCAGTTCAATTCTTTGATCTGCGTGCCATCGAGTACAAAACGGCCCTGATCGGCCAGAATCAAACGTTCACCATCGCCATTTTCCAGCAAGGTTTGGCTGCACTGCAGGCGCACATCCAGCGTTTGCGCTGGCAGTGGCAGGGCGCACAGCGCCAGCATGATCAGGGCGGCGGCTCTCATTGTGGGCTGCGCAGATGCCAGTCGGTGACTTGCTGGTATTGGTGGGCGACATTGAGCAAGCGTGCTTCGGCAAAATAATTACCAATCAATTGCAGGCCAACCGGACGACGGGCATTTTTTTCACCTTGTCCGAAACCGCAGGGTATCGACATGCCGGGCAAACCGGCCAGGCTGGTCGAGAGGGTGAAAATATCGGCCAGGTAATTGGCCAGCGGATCATCCGATTGCGCGCCGAGATCCCACGCCACACTCGGTGCCACCGGCCCCATGATGACATCGCATTGTTCAAAGGCGGCGGCAAAGTCTTGCGCGATCAAGCGACGAATCTTTTGCGCTTGCAAGTAGTAAGCGTCGTAATAACCGTGTGAGAGTACATAGGCACCGACCAAAATACGCCGTTTGACTTCGTCACCGAAACCTTCGGTACGCGATTTGCGGTACATGTCATTGAGGTCGCTGTAGTTGGCGGCACGATGACCGTAGCGCACGCCATCGAAGCGGCTCAGATTCGACGAGGCTTCTGCCGGAGCGATGACATAATAGACTGGAATCGAGAGCTCGGTTTTGGGCAGCGAAATGTCGACCAAGATGGCACCTAGCTTGACATACTCGGCCAGCGCGGCGCGTACTGCTTGTTCGACATCGGCGGCCAGGCCGGCGCTGAAAAATTCGCGCGGCACGCCGATGCGCAAGCCTTGTACTGACTTGTTGAGGTCGCGGTTGAAATCTTCCGCGGCGCGTTCTATTGAGGTCGAATCTTTTTCATCGAAGCCGACGATGGCATTGAGCAGCATGCCGCAGTCCTCGGCATTGCGCGCGATCGGACCGCCTTGATCGAGCGAAGAGGCGAAGGCGATCATCCCATAGCGTGACACGCTGCCATAGGTTGGCTTGATGCCGGTGACGCCGCAAAACGCCGCTGGTTGGCGGATTGAGCCACCGGTGTCGGTGCCGGTCGAGGCCGGGGTCAGGCGTGCGGCGACGGCCGCCGCCGAACCGCCCGATGAACCGCCCGGTACGGCGGTAGTATCCCAAGGATTTTTGACGGCGCCGAAGTAAGAGTTTTCATTCGACGAGCCCATCGCAAATTCATCGCAATTGAGCTTGCCCAGCGTGACCATGCCGGCGGCGGCGAGTTTTTCTACTACCGTGGCATCGAAGGGGCTGACATAATTTTCCAGCATGTGCGAGCCGGCGGTCGAACGCCAGTGGCGCGTGACAAAGATATCTTTGTGCGCGATCGGAATCCCAGTCAAGGCCGTGGCCGTACCATCGGCCAGACGGGCATCGGCCAGCGCGGCTTGTTTCAGCGTTTCTTCGGCGTCAACATGAAGAAAGGCATTGAGTTCGCTACCGGCAATGCGCGTGAGGTAATGGCGGGCCAAGTCGGTCGCGCTGATTTGTTTGCTGTGTAATAGGGCCGACAGTTCGGCCAGAGTTTTGCTATGCATGGCTGTGATTTTCCAATGGAACTTATTCTATGACTTGAGGCACCAAATACAAACCGTCTTGAACGGCCGGTGCCGGCAATTGGTATTCTTCGCGATGATTGCTTTCAGTAACGACATCGGCGCGCAAGCGCAGCGCCAATTCCGGCAGCAAAGCGGCAATCGGATGACTGAGCGGTGCGACGCCCGTGGTGTCGATCGCTTGTAATTGTTCGGCTAATGAAAAAATATCATTTAATTTGGCGAGCGTTGATTCAGCTTGCTCTTGTGAAACGTTTATTTTTGCCAAATTGGCAATTCTTGTAACATCGTTCAGTGTCAGTGACATGGTTTCTGGGGCGTCGTAAACGCGTGAGAGTGTCAAAAAGGGCGCGACCGGAAATCCAAGCGGCCTAGCGCGCGGGCCGTCATGGTCTCTTGGCTGATATTTACAAAATCCGCTGCCGTATTTTTAGGTGTTGGTATCAAGTAAATTTGAGAAGATTATAAGGTAGAATGACGGGTTAATGCCCTAAAAGGCACGTTAGGCACGTTAAATCCCTTCAAGTTGGTGCCTGTTTATTCACGGTACCTACCGCTGCTTGCAGTGTAAGGGTGAGAAATTTTGTGTTTCAGCTCGATTTCAAGAGGCTGTACACCCATCTGAGTTCAATACAGAATTAAATACAGGACAATACATGTTTGGTTTCTTACGCAGTTATTTCTCTAATGATCTGGCGATCGATCTTGGCACCGCTAATACCCTCATTTATGTGCGCGGTCAGGGTATCGTACTCGATGAACCTTCAGTTGTTGCTATCCGCCAAGAAGGCGGACCAAATGGCAAAAAAACCATCCAGGCAGTTGGTCGCGAAGCCAAGCAAATGCTGGGTAAAGTGCCGGGCAATATCGAAGCCATCCGTCCTATGAAAGATGGCGTCATCGCTGACTTTACCGTCACCGAACAAATGCTCAAGCAATTTATCCGCATGGTGCATGACACGAAATTCTTCAAACCTTCGCCGCGCATTATTATTTGCGTGCCTTGTGGTTCGACCCAAGTGGAACGTCGCGCGATCCGTGAATCGGCACTCGGTGCCGGTGCCTCACAAGTGTTTTTGATCGAAGAACCGATGGCCGCGGCCATCGGTGCCGGCTTGCCGGTTTCCGAAGCGACCGGCTCGATGGTGGTCGATATCGGCGGCGGTACCACCGAGGTCGGCATCATTTCACTCGGCGGCATGGTGTATAAAGGCTCGGTCCGGGTTGGTGGCGATAAATTCGATGAAGCCATCGTTAATTACATCCGTCGCAATTACGGCATGTTGATTGGTGAACAAACTGCCGAAGCGATTAAAAAAGCCATCGGTTCGGCTTTTCCTGGTTCAGAAGTCAAGGAGATGGAAGTCAAGGGGCGCAATTTGTCGGAAGGTATTCCGCGCTCGTTCACTATTTCGAGTAATGAAATTCTCGAAGCCCTGACTGATCCGCTCAATAACATCGTCTCGGCCGTTAAAAACGCACTCGAACAAACACCGCCGGAACTCGGTGCCGATATCGCCGAAAAAGGCATGATGCTCACCGGTGGCGGCGCTTTGTTACGCGACCTTGATCGCTTGCTGATGGAAGAAACCGGCTTGCCAGTTATCGTGGCCGAAGACCCGCTCACTTGTGTGGTGCGCGGTTCGGGTATGGCCTTGGAGCGGATGGATAAGCTCGGTTCGATTTTTTCTTACGAGTAAGCGTCGTTTAATTCATGCAGAGCCGGCCACCCGCCGGCTCTTTGCTGTTGGATGCACGCTGGCCTTACCGTTGGTGTAAACCGGTTTCTGAGCATAAATATAGTATGGAATACAGCCCGCCACCACTGTTCAAGCAAGGCGCCTCAGCCCGGGCCCGCGCGATCTTCTTCACGATACTGGCGATTTTTTTGCTGGTGGTCGATTCCCGTCTGAAATCCTTGATGTTGGCACGCCAAGTGATTGGCACCGCGCTCTATCCTTTGCAAATGGCGGCGGTGGTGCCGAGCACGGCGGTGAAAAACCTTTCGCATTACTTTGTCACCGTCGCTGAGGTGGAAAAAGAAAATATCCGCATCAAGCATCAGCAAACCCTCAATGCCGATGTGCTGCAGCAAACCGCGCAGTTGCAAGCGGAAAACAGCCATTTACGTAAATTATTAGACGCGCGTGAGCGCTTGACGGTCAAGAGCGTGCTGGCGGAAATCATTTACGACGCCCGCGATCCCTCGACCCGTAAGGTAATTGTCGACCGTGGTATCAAGGATGGTATTGCGCTCGGTCAGCCGGTGATCGATGATCTCGGGGTGGTCGGCCAGATCACGCGTATCTTTCCCTTCACTGCAGAAGTGACCTTGCTGACCGATAAGAATCAGGCGATTCCGGTGCAAATTCTGCGCAATGGTTTGCGTAGCGTGGCCTATGGCCGCGGCCAATCGCCATATCTCGACATGCGCCTGACTTCGAATGCCGATGTACAGAACGGCGATCAGTTGGTCACCTCGGGCATCGATGGTATTTACCCGGCCGGCTTGGCCGTGGCCAAGGTGGTGCAAGTCGAAAACAAGGCGGTGACCACGTTTGAAAATATACTCTGTGTGCCAACCGCTGGCATTGATCGCAACAAGCAATTGTTGATCTTGCAGGTGTCGATGGAAAATCTGCCGCGCCCTGATACCGAGGATGTGCGCGCCAAGAAAGAAAAACTCAACCGTAAAGTAACGCGCGATGCCGCGCCGGCCAGCAGCGATGTCAAGCCGGTCGACCAACCTTCGCTGGCCGAGACGGCGAAAGAAGCGGCCGAAGCACTCGATACCAAGGAGCCGGCCAAATGACGCAGCCGCACTATATTCTTTTGCCGGTCAACCCGCTGTTTATTATCTTCAGCTTGGCGATGGCATTTTTTCTCAATTTTCTGCCTTGGGGCGGCTGGATCGCGATTCCCGATTTCGTCGCCTTGGTGCTGGTATTTTGGAGCATACATCAACCGCGCCGGGTTGGCATAGGCATCGCCTTTGCGATGGGCTTGCTGATGGATGTGCACGATGCCATCCATCTCGGTGAAAATGCGCTGGCCTATACCTTGCTGACGTATTTCGCCATCACCATTCATCGCCGAGTGCTGTGGTTCCATCCGCTGACGCAGTCGCTGCATGTGTTTCCCTTGTTTTTATTCGTGCAAGGTTTGCAGATTGTCGTGCGCCTCATCGTCGCGCCCGACGCCCATTTTCCCGGCTGGATGTATTTTTCCGAGAGCGTTGTGACCACTGCTTTGTGGCCGCTTGCCACGCTGATTTTGCTGGCACCGCAACGACGTGCAATAAACAAGGACGACACCCGTCCGATTTGACCGAACGGCGCTGGCGCCGCTTGTGCAGTAAGTAAAGCTATCGATCATGAATGAATTGAAAAACACGGAACGGGAACTGTATTTTTTCCGCATGCGGCTGATATTTATCGGCATTTTTGTCTTGTTCTGTTTTTCTGCCTTGATTTCGCGTTTTGTCTGGCTGCAGATCGTCAAACATGATGACTACGTCTTGTTGGCGGATGAAAACCGCATCGATATCGTACCGGTGGTACCTAATCGCGGTTTGATTATGGATCGCAATGGCGTGATTCTGGCGCAAAATTATTCCGCTTACACGCTCGAAATCACGCCTTCGAAAATTCATCAGGACATGGATTTTTTGATCGACGATCTGGCGCAATTGGTTGATATTCAGGCGAAGCATCGCAAACGTTTTCGCAAGTTGGTGGAAGACTCGAAAAATTTCGAGAGTCTGCCGATTCGTACTCGCCTCACTGATGAAGAAGTGGCGCGCTTCACGGCGCAGCGCTTTCGCTTTCCCGGCGTCGATATTCAAGCGCGCTTGTTTCGCCAGTATCCGCAGGGCGACAGCGCTTCGCATGTGATCGGGTATATCGGTCGCATCAGCCCCAAGGATGCCGAAATCATCGATGACATGGAAGACGGTGCCAATTACAACGGTACCGATTACATAGGCAAAGAGGGTTTGGAAAAAAGTTACGAGAAAATTTTGCATGGTAATACAGGCTTCGAACAGGTCGAAGTTTCGGCCGGCGGGCGCGCGGTTCGGACCTTGGCCAGATCTCCTTCGACCTCAGGAAAAAATCTGATCCTCTCGGTCGATATCGAATTGCAAAAGCTGGTGGAGGAAGCCTTTGGTGATCGTCGCGGTGCGCTGGTGGCGATCGAACCGGCGACCGGCGATGTGCTGGCCTTCGTCTCCAAACCGACGTATGACCCGAATCTATTTGTCGAAGGCATCGATCAACAGAGTTGGACCGAGCTCAATACTTCGGAAGACCGCCCCTTGCTGAACCGGCCCTTGTCAGGGATCTACCCACCGGGCTCGACCTATAAACCGTATATGGCACTGGCGGCCTTGGAATTGGGTAAGCGCACGCCTTCACAATCGATTGCCGACCAAGGGTTTTTCATGTTTGGCGGTCATCGTTTTAATGATGATAAGCCCGGTGGTCACGGCATGGTCGATATGTATCGCTCCATCGTCGCTTCCTGCGATACCTATTATTATTTGCTGGCCAATGATCTCGGCGTCGATGCGATTCACGATTTCATGAAGCCGTTCGGTTTCGGGCAAAAAACCGGCATCGATCTTGAACACGAAAAGCAGGGCTTGCTGCCTTCAATGGCATGGAAGCGCAGCGCCTATAAAAAGCCGGCGCAACAGAAATGGTATGCCGGTGAAACTATTTCGCTCGGCATCGGTCAAGGTTATAACGCCTTTACGCCCTTGCAAATGGCGCATGCGGTGGCGACGCTGGCGAATAACGGCGTCGTCATGAAGCCGCATTTGGTGAAAATGACGGAAGATCCGCAAAGCCATCAGAAGTTACTGACGGTGCCGAAAGAGAGTTACCGCATCGCTCTGAAACAGGAAAACATCGACCTCATCAAGCGTGCCATGGTTGGCGTGACCAGTGAAGCCGGTGGTACCGGCTATGCGGTATTCCGTGATGCCGGCTATTTGTCGGGTGGTAAAACCGGCACGGCGCAGGTGGTCGGTATCAAAAAGGGTGAGAAATACGATGCCAAGCGTACTGCCGAGCGGCAGCGCGACAATGCGCTCTATATCGCCTTTGCTCCGGTCGACAAGCCGCGTATTGCGCTGGCGCTGATAGTAGAAAATGCCGGTTTCGGCGCGGCGGCGGCGGCACCGATTGCGCGCAAAGCGCTCGATTACTATTTGCTTGGCAAGCGTCCAAGCGCCAAAGATAAGCAAATGCCTAAAACTGATGCGCCGGCAGCGCCTGGCGATGTCGTCGAGCCGTTGGGAAACAGGGATTAATGATGCAAAATTCTGGCTTTAATTGGCGCTGGCTACGCTCTCACATCATGGTGTTTGATGCGCCGCTGGCGATACTGATCTTTTTAATTCTGTCACTCGGCATCATCACCTTGTATTCGGCCGGCATCGATTTCCCCGGTCGTATCGAAGATCAACTGCGTAATATCGTCGTCTCTTTCATCATCATGTGGATCGTCGCGAATATTCCGCCGCAAACCCTGATGCGCTTCGCCATTCCTATCTATACCTTCGGGATCGCCTTGTTGATTGCCGTCGCCGCATTCGGCATGGTGAAAAAGGGCGCGCGACGCTGGATCAATGTCGGCATGGTAGTGCAGCCTTCAGAGATCATGAAAATCGCCACACCCTTGATGTTGGCGTGGTATTTTCAAAAACGCGAAGGGACCTTGCGCATGAAAGATTTTCTCATCGCTACCCTGATTTTGTTGATTCCTACCGGCTTGATCGCCAAGCAGCCCGATCTCGGTACCGCCTTGTTGGTGGTGGCCGCCGGTTTCACGGTGATTTTTTTGGCCGGTTTGTCGTGGAAACTGTTGTTGGCGATTTTTGCCTTTGTACTGGTGATCACGCCAACCGTGGTGTGGCCATATTTATTACATGACTACCAGCGCGACCGTGTGCTGACCATGCTCGACCCAACCCGCGATCCGCTCGGCAAAGGTTTTCACATCATTCAATCAACCATCGCTGTGGGTTCCGGTGGTTTGCACGGCAAGGGTTGGCTCAAAGGAACGCAGGCGCATCTGGAATTCATCCCAGAACGCACCACCGATTTCATTTTTGCCGTGTTTTCCGAAGAATTCGGTTTTCTTGGTAATCTTTTGTTAGTCAGTTTGTATTTTTTACTCATCATCCGCTGTTTGATGATCGCCGCCAATGCACCCACCTTATTCGCGCGTCTGATGGCCGGATCGGTGACGATGATTTTTTTCACTTATGCCTTTGTTAATATGGGCATGGTCAGCGGCATTCTGCCGGTGGTCGGCGTGCCCTTGCCATTTTTAAGCTATGGTGGCACGGCGCTGGTAACCTTGGGAATGGGAGCGGGAATCTTAATGAGTGTGCAACGTCATCGGAAGTTGGTACAAACATGAAAAAAACGCAAGTCTGTCTGTGGCTGAGTGTGGCGCTGGTCGCCGCTGTGTTGGTAGCTTGTAGCAGTGCACCGCCACGCGTCACCGCGCCAGCCGAGGCGACGCGCGCGCGCTCGGCCAGCTCGGCCGCAGCGGCACTGCCGAAAGCCGGCAGCGGCAAGGGTGGCTATTATAAAGACGATGGTCCCGGTGATAACCCGCCCGAGGGCTTGGAAATGACGGTCGATCCGATTCCAGTGGTCGAAAATTTATCGCGCGGCTCGAACCGCCCTTACATGGTGTTTGGTAAAACCTATACCCCGCTCACCGATCCGCAAACGCCATTCCTGCAACGCGGCATAGGCAGTTGGTATGGCAAAAAATTTCATGGCCAAAAAACCTCCTCCGGTGAACCCTACGATATGTATAAGATCACGGCGGCTCATCCGACCTTGCCGATTCCTTCTTATGCGCGCGTGACCAATTTAGCCAATGGCAAGCAGATCATCGTGCGTATCAATGATCGTGGGCCGTTTCATTCGAATCGCATCATCGATTTGTCGTACACCGGCGCGCTCAAGCTGGGTTTGCTGGCCAAGGGCAGCAGCCAGATTGAAGTCGAGCGTTTGTTGCCGAGCGATATAGACCGGATGGCGGAAAACCGCAAAAATCAAGCGCCGCCGGCGCTGCCCTTGCTCGCTTTGGCACCGGCTGCCCCCGTGATTACGCCGCTGGCCGCGGCCGTACCGGAAGCGACAGCGCAGCCTGATAATCTGATGAGTTTTGAAGATTTACTGGCGGCCGACCAGGCCAAGCCGGTGGAAAAACTGGCGGCAGCGGTACCACGTGTGGCCAGCGGCGCCTACTATCTGCAATTCGGTGCCTACGCCATCCGCGCCAATGCCGAAGCCATCATGGCGCATCTGAAGACGCGCGCCGAAAGCCGCTTGCCAGATTTTGACATCATTGCGCAGGGCAGCTTGTATCGCTTGGTCAGTGGACCATTCAACAGCCGCGCCGATGCCCAATCTGCTTTGGCTCAGGCCGGCAAGCTCGGGCTTGCTCAGCCCTTGGTGGTGCAGCGCTGATTATGCAACACCGATGCTGCTTCAGTGGCTTTCTTTCATGCTCAAGGCGAGCTGATAAAGGGCGTTCTTTTTTTGTCCGGTCAGTTGTGCCGCCAAGGCCGATGCTTGCTTGACGCTGCATTCCGCCAGCAGGATAGTCAGTACGCGGCGTGCTTCCAGATCTTCGTTGTTGGCCTCAACGGCGGCAGCACCGAGCAGTATCACGTATTCGCCTTTTTCGCGATGCGCATCGGCTGCGAGCCAAGTCGGCGCCTCACTGAGCGGGCAGCGGTGGATTTCTTCAAACAATTTGCTCAGTTCACGCGCCAACACGATTTCGCGGCTACCGCCATACACGCTCAGCATCGCTTGCACCGTCTCGCAGATGCGGTGCGGGGCTTCATAAAAAATCAAACTGGCGTCGAGCCGGGCCAGACTATGCAGCAGTTGTTCGCGCTGGCCGGCTTTCGATGGTAAAAAGCCGACGAAATAAAAACGTTCATCGAGCAAACCGCTGGCGGACAAGGCGCTGATGGCGGCCGAGGCACCGGGCAGCGGCGTGACGGGGATGCCGGCGCGCTTGAGGACATCGACGATTTTCGCGCCGGGATCGGAGACGCCGGGGGTGCCGGCATCGGACACCAAGGCGATGCGTTCGCCAGCTTGCAAGCGCAGCAAGATTTTTTCTGCCACTTCGCGTTCATTATGTTGGTGTGCCGCGATCAAGGGGCGGTTGATACCGTAGCGCCCCAGCAGTTGTGCCGTGTTGCGGGTATCTTCGCAGGCAATGGCATCGACCAGCCCCAGTACATGCAGGGCGCGTAAAGAAATATCGGCGACATTCCCGATCGGCGTCGCGACTACATATAATGTACCGAGCGGATAGTTCTGGCGGCTGACAGCCTCAACGAGGTCCGGGTAGAGGGGGGGTGGGGTAAGACTCATACCTATCCATTCGAATGCTTGCAAAACACAGATTGTACGACAATGAGACGCCGTGAGCCTGAGCAAACTGTCAATACCGACCGCCGCAGCAGCCGGCAGCGTTGCGGCGATGCCGCTGAAGCACAAGCCTTGCAGTTTCTGGAGCGGGCCGGCTTGCAATTGGTCGAAAAGAATTTCCGTTGCCGCGGCGGTGAAATCGATTTGATCATGCGCGCCGGCACGTCCTTGGTGTTCGTCGAGGTACGCAGTCGCTCCTCGCTGCAATTTGGCGGAGCGCTCGCCAGCGTGACGCCAGCCAAACAAGCAAAATTATTGCATGCTGCACAAGTTTATCTGCTGCGCCTGCCACGGTTGCCGGCCTGTCGCTTTGATTTGGTGGCGATCGACCAAGGCCACATTCAGTGGTTGCAAAATGTTATTGTGACCTAGAGATAGTAATAGAGGCTAACTCCTGCCGTATAATCGGAAGCACTATGACAAATCAACGTATCCTGGCGCACTTCCATGAAAGTGCCGAATTAAAAATTCAATCGGCCGATGAATTGGCGCTGCCAATTTCGCAAGCGGTAGAGCTGATGTTTCTGGCGCTGTCGAACGGGAATAAAATTCTCGCCTGCGGCAACGGTGGCTCGGCCGCCGACTGTCAGCACTTCGCGGCTGAGTTGGTCGGTCGTTTCGAGCGCGAGCGCTTGCCTTTGCCGGCCATGGCCTTGACCACCGATACCTCGATCATGACGGCGGTGGCGAATGACTACAGTTTTCAAGAGGTGTTTTCGAAGCAGGTACAGGCATTCGGACAAGCCGGCGATATCTTGCTGGCCTTGTCGACCTCGGGCAATTCGGCCAGTATCGTCAATGCGGTCAATGTCGCGCTCGAGCGTGACATGCGTGTGGTGGCGTTGACCGGCAAAGGTGGTGGTGAGATTGCTAAATTGCTCACCGAAGCAGACGTGCATATTTGTGTGCCGCATGAACGTACCGCGCGCATACAGGAAGTGCATTTATTGACGATACATTGTATTTGCGACGGTATTGATACCGCGCTTTTCGGAGGTGAAGAAAATGAATAAATTGCTGGTTTCTCGTCGGCGTTTGCCACTGGCCGCCGCCGCCCTGTGTTGTGTGGCCGTGCTCAGTTTGCAAGGCTGTGTCGAGTTCATCGTCGGCAGTGCCGTCGTGAGTACCTTTGCCGCGACCGACCGCCGCACGCTCGGTGCCCAAACCGAAGACAAGGCCATCGCTATCAAAGGTGAGAACCGGGTATCGAAAGCCTTGGGCGATGCCGCCCATGTGAATGTGAATTCTTTCAACCGCCGCGTCTTGTTGACCGGTGAAGTTGCCGATGAAGCGGCGAAACAAACTGCTGCACGGGAATTGTCCGCCGTCGAAGGCGTGCTGTCGGTGAGTAATGAAATTGCCATCGCCGGCTTGTCCAACTTCACGGCACGCTCGAATGATGCGCTGCTCACGACCAAGGTCAAGGCATCGTTCGTCGACACCCAAGGTTTGTTTGCCAGCGCGTTTAAAGTCGTCACCGAAAGCGGTACCGTGTATTTGATGGGCCGCGTCACGCCACACGAAGGTGATCTGGCAGCCGATGTCGCCAGCCGCATCAGCGGTGTACGCAAAGTGGTTAAGGTACTCGAATACCTGAGCGATGCTGAACTCAAAGCGATGCTGGTGCAGCCACAGCCAGCGCCAGAGAATAAGTCTGATACGCGCAATTAAGATTGACTGCCGAGCCGATGAGTTTCATCGGCTTTTCTTTTGTCTGGAAAAAAATCATGTCCTCATTGATCGCTTTGCTGGTAATCGTCGCCTTGTTTCTGTTCTGGATCGTCGGTGTATATAACCGCTTGGTCACGCTACGCAATCGCTTCAAGAACAGTTTTTCGCAGATTGATGTGCAGTTGAAACGCCGTTACGACCTCATTCCGAACTTGGTCGAGGTGGCTAAAAATTATATGCAGCATGAGCGTGTCACGCTCGAGGCGGTGATCGCGGCGCGTGGCTTGGCGCTGGCGGCCAGCGGCAAGGCGGCGCGCGATCCGGCTGATCCGTCTGCGGTGCAGCAATTTGCTGCGGCAGAAAACACCCTCAATGCTTCGATGGGAAAATTGTTTGCCTTGTCGGAAGCGTATCCTGACCTCAAAGCCAACGAAAACATGCAGCAACTGAGCGAAGAATTGAGCAGTACCGAAAATAAAATCGCTTTTGCGCGGCAAGCGTATAACGATCAAGTCATGCAATACAATATCGGTATCGAGCAGTTTCCCACTTCTGTCGTCGCTAACAGTTGCGGTTTCAAGGCCGCTGAAATGCTGCAGGTCATCGAAGCTGCGCTCGAACGCCAAGCTGTCAAAGTCGCTTTCTAAGCGGCACACCTATGGATTTTTTTGAACAACAGGATCATGCGCATCGTCAGAGTCGCACCCTGTTGATCCTGTTTGCGCTGGCCGTGCTGGCCATTGTCGCGGCCGTCAACCTGAGTCTGGCGCTGATCTGGCATTATTTGTTTGCCTTGCGCATGCCCGGTGGTGTGGCTTATCCGCGCGGCTTTTTCTTCGTCAATACCGGGGTGACCTTGCTGTTCATCGGTGGCGGCAGCTTGTTCGAAAGCTTTCGCCTGCGTGATGGTGGCGAGGCCGTGGCGGAAATGGCCGGCGGTCATTTGGTCCATCCTTCCTCGACCGACCGCAAGGAACGGCGCTTACTCAATATCGTCGAAGAGATGGCGCTGGCCTCCGGCATCGCTTGTCCGCGCGTGTATGTGTTGGAACGCGAAGCAGCCATCAATGCCTTTGCTGCCGGTTATCACCCGAATCAGGCCGTGCTGGCGGTCACTCAAGGCGCGTTGACGCGTCTTACGCGCGATGAATTGCAAGGCGTGGTGGGGCATGAGTTCAGCCATATCCTCAATGGCGATATGCGCATGAATATCAAACTCATCAGTGTCTTGTTCGGCATCCAGATGATTGCTGGTTTCGGGCAGGAATTGATGTATTGGGGCGCCTCTTGGCGCAGTACTCGCAGTCGCGACGATAAGGGGCCGCCGTTGCAACTGATCATGGTGGTGGTCGGTGCGGCGTTGTTCGTCATCGGCTATGTGGGTATTTTTTTCGGCCGCCTGATCAAATCGGCGGTATCGCGCCAACGTGAATTTTTGGCCGATGCCAGCGCCGTGCAATTCACCCGGAATCGCGATGGCATCGGCGGTGCCCTGCGCAAAATTGGTGGACTCGGTGTCGCCAGCGCCTGCGGTTCGCGCATCGATAATCCGCGTGCCGAACAAATGTCGCATATGTTTCTCGGCGCGGCCCGGGCGAACCTGATGAGCGGCTTGTTTGCCACCCATCCGCCTTTACAAGAGCGTTTGCGCTGCATCTACGGGCATGCGCTCAGTTTTCTTGATGCCGCTGAAATCATCGATCCGCTCGAGCAAGCCGATGTGCCGACCGGGTTTTACGGTTTCGGTGCGCGCAATGTGGAAGCCGCTCAGCAGGCACGCACGCTCAGTCTGCCGCGCGCGGACAGCGCAGCCGCGCGGCCGCCCTTATGCTTGTTGACGGCGGCGCGTGGCAGTGCGACTGCCCCGGCGCTGGTGTATGCCTTGCTGCTGGACCGGCAAGAGCCGCAGGCTTACGCCTTGCAGCAGACCCTATTGAGGCAAATGGCTGGGCAACACGCAGAATTGGCGCAACAATTGTTACTCGAGATCGAGGCGATGAGTGAGCCGGCGCGTTTGCCTTGGCTGGACTTGGCGATGCCGGCTTTGCAGTTGCTCACGCCGACGCAGCGCGCGCAACTGCTGGCCTTGGCGGCCAAATTAATTGCCGCTGATGCGCGCATGACGCAGAGCGAATTTGTTTTGCAGACGGTATTGGAGCGGCGTTTGGGGCCGCAGGCCGGACGTTACATTGCGGTCCGTTATGCGGATTTATCGGAGCTGCGCGGCGAAGTGTGCTTGTTGTTGTCGCTGGTCGCGCAAACGCATGCAGGTGCGGCCACGCTGGCCGCTTTTGTGCGTGCGGCGGCGCTATTGCCAGACTTGGGCTTGCGTGAGTATGAACTGCAGGCCAGCGTACAGAGTGATTTTTTCACGGTGCGGCAAGCGCTGGAAAAACTCAATCGCCTCGCGCCCTTAGCCAAGCCGTTTCTGGTGCGCGCCTTGCTGACAGCGGCGGCGCGTGCGCCGACGGTACAGATTGCTCCCGCCCCGGCTGATCTGGTGCGCGCCATGTGCGCCGCACTCGATGTGCCGGTGCCGGACTGTCTGCTGCCAACTGCCATGCCGACCTGAGTCGGACGACTCAGGCGCGCCCGACGATGGCGGCCGTGGCCATCAATTCATCGATCAATGCCAGCATCATTTTGCCTGGCATGCCGTGTGGGTCAAGTATCGGTAACGGTGAATATTTGAGCAGGGTAGCGGGATTGAGCTTACTGATATTGGCTTGCCCCATGGTCCAGCCGCCGTAGCGCCGTTGCGTGATTTCTTCATAATCGAGCAGAATCACATCGCGATGACGCGGGTCGCGCAGGATGTGTCCATACAAGGTGTTGACCGCATCGCGACCGCCTTCGAGCACTTGAATGAACACCGTGTCGGTGTGACAGAGCACGCCGGTAAGTCCATTTTCCGGGTTGTGCGAGCGCGAAGCTTGTAGGATGGCTTGCACGGTATGGCCGATATTGGCATCGACGGCGCGACTGGCGTACAGCAGACGTACTAACATAAATCTCTCCTGGTGCGCCCGTGGTGACGGGCGAGAAAACCTTGCCTGTGCAGGCTCAGCGCTTGATCAACGATAAAAATTCGCGGCGCAAGTTCGGATCTTTCAAAAACGAGCCATGCATGACACTGTTGATCATCTTCGCTTCGGTGTCTTTCACGCCGCGCCAGTGCATGCAGAAGTGATCGGCTTCCATCACCACCGCAAGGCCATCGGCTTGCATTTTTTCTTGCAGCGCGTCGGCCAACTGCACCACGGCTTCTTCCTGAATTTGCGGACGGCTCATGATCCATTCGGCGATACGGGCGTATTTCGACAGGCCGATCAAATTCGAATGCTCATTCGGCATCACGCCTATCCAAACCTTGCCCATGATCGGGCACAGGTGATGCGAGCACGCGCTGCGCACCGTGATCGGGCCGATGATCATCAATTCATTGAGATGCGAAGCATTGGGAAATTCCGTTACCGCTGGCATCGGCACATAGCGGCCGCCGAATACTTCATTGATGAACATTTTGGCGACGCGTCGCCCGGTATCTTGGGTATTGTGGTCGCTGGCGGTGTCGATTACCAAGCTTTGCAACACTGCGCGCATTTTTTCTTCGACTTCGGCCTGCAATTCGGCCAGTTCGCCGGCTTCGATGAAGCGGGCGATGTTGTCATTGGCATGGAAACGAGTTTTACTCGCGACCAAGCGCTCGCGAATTCTTTGCGAAACCGGGATAGTGACCGCTTGGTAAGCGAGGGGCGTATCGTTGGACATGCTGAGTTCCTGTCAGTCTGGAAGATTGGCAATGGTAACTGAATTAGATTTTTCTTGCAGCCACCCGCTCGCTCAATGCGCGCAAACATTCCGGACACAGGCAGGCGGGTTCGGCGTTGGCTGCCGTCGCTGGTAAGTCTGGCACGGCCAAGCTCGGCCAAGCGCCGCACCAGCATGCTTGCTCGCTGCCCTCCACCATGGCGCAGTCGAACGACGCGGCGCAGACAGAACACTGACTCATGCGGCGTCGTCCCGCGCGGAGTCTTGGGGAACGATGCGACGCATGGCTTGCTGCAGTAATTGCATCTGGCCACTGAAATTGCTGCAGGCATCGCAAATCGACAGATGCAGCCGCAGCCGACTACGTTCGCTCAATGTGAGCTTGCGATCGAGGCCTTCAGAGACCAGTTGATGTGCTTGTTTGCAAGAGTATAAGTAATACATAGCGGCTTTCCGTGTTATTGATTGCCGAACCAATTCAAGTCCAAGCATTCGCGCAGCCGCAAGCGGGCGCGGTACAGGACTACCCATAGATTAGACGTGGTCAGGCTCAATTCCTTACAAATTTCTTCGGTTTCCAATTCTAACCATTCGCGCATCATGAACACGCGCGCGGTTTTGGCCGGTAAATTTGCCAGACAGATTTCCAAGACACGGAAAAAATCTTGCTGTTGCAGGCTAGCTTCCGGCTCCCCCCAGGCTGCCGGCATGTTGACGGTATGGCCGTTGGCTTTGAATAAGCTGTCGATGAGATCGGTTTCTGCTTCATCATCTTCGGTATGCAAGGCGACTTCACGTTTGCGGCTGCGCAGATGATCGATGATTTTGAATTTCAAAATACCGGTCACATAGGTGCGCAGGCTGGATTGGCCGGCAAAACTGTCCGGTTTCTCCAATACCGCCAGCAAGGCTTCTTGCACGGCATCTTCGGCTGCCGTCTCATTTCGCAGCTGCAGAATGGCGAAACGCAGCAGCGCCGGACGCATGGTTTCTAACTCTTGGTGTAAATGAATCGAAGTGCGCATAAATTTAAGAGTGAATTGGCATAAATATTGGCAGCAGAATCCTGTAAAATCCGAGGCTAAGGCATAAACCCTTCATGATACCCTCAGGATACCGACATTATGAGCGATTTCAACGCAAACGCAGCAGTAGCATCAGAAGATAAATTGGCCGGTGTCGCGCCCGTGATCAAGGCTGAAATTTTGGCAGAAGCGCTGCCCTACATCCGTAAATTTCACGGTAAGACCATCGTCATCAAATACGGTGGCAATGCCATGACCGAAGAACGCCTCAAGCATAGCTTCGCGCGCGACGTGATTTTATTGAAACTGGTCGGCATGAACCCAGTCGTGGTACATGGCGGCGGACCGCAAATCGACAATGCGCTCAAAAAAATGGGCAAGCAGGGTACGTTTATCCAAGGCATGCGCATCACCGATGAAGAAACCATGGAAGTGGTGGAATGGGTGTTGGGCGGCGAAGTACAGCAAGATATCGTTATGTTGATCAATCATTACGGTGGTCAGGCCGTCGGTTTGACCGGTAAAGATGGCGGCTTGATCCGCGCACGCAAGATGATGATGCCGGATCGTGAAAATCCCGGCAATATGCTCGATATCGGCTATGTTGGTGAAATCGATGCGATCAATCCGGCGGTGGTGAAAGCCTTGCAAGACGATGCCTTCATTCCTATCATTTCACCGATCGGTTTCGGCGAAGATGGCCAAGCGTATAACATCAATGCCGATTTGGTCGCTGGTAAGATTGCCGAAATTCTCAAGGCTGAAAAATTGATCATGATGACCAATATTCCGGGCGTGCTCGATAAGCAGGGTAATTTGGTGACCGATTTGTCGGCGCGTGAGATCGATGAAATGTTCGCTGACGGTACGATTTCCGGCGGCATGCTGCCGAAAATTTCTTCGGCACTCGACGCGGCCAAATCGGGTGTCAATACCGTGCATATCATCGATGGCCGCATCGAACACTCGTTGCTGCTGGAAGTGTTGACCGAACAAGCCTTCGGCACCATGATACGCAGTCATTGATGGCAGGCCAGCCGATTTGGCTGTTTGACCTCGACAACACCTTGCATGACGCCTCGCACGCGATTTTTCCAGCCATTAACCGGAATATGAATGCGTATATAGCGGCCTTGCTCGGTGTCGGCGAGGCGGCCGCCGATCAAGCCGCAGTCAACGCGCTGCGGCTCGATTACTACCGTCGCTATGGCGTGACCATGCTTGGTTTGGTGCGCCACCATGCGGTGAAAGCCGAGGAGTTTTTACACGCCGCGCATACCTTCGACGACTTGTTGGCGATGATACGCGCGCGTCGCGGGTTGCGACAAATATTGCAGCGCTTGCCGGGTAAAAAAATTCTCTTGACCAATGCGCCGCGCTTGTACTCGCGACGGGTGCTGCGTCATTTGAATTTGCAGCGCCATTTTGACGACCATATTTCGGTCGAAGACATGCGCGTGCATGGGCAACTTGAGCCTAAACCGTCGCGTCGGTTTTTGCGTAAATTGCTGGCCGCACGCGGCTATGCTGCCGCCGACTGTATCTTGGTCGAGGATAGTCTGGACAATTTACGCGCGGCCAAGCGCGAAGGCTTGCAGACTGTCTGGCTGACCGGTTTCATCACCGATCACACGGCGCGCCAGCGCGCCGCCTGCGTCGATATACAGGTGCGGTCGGTGTTGGAACTGGCACAACGCTATCGTCGCCGGCCCGCTTGATCAAAAATCTGACTAGGGTTTGAAACCCCGGCCTTCAGAGGTTGTCGCAAAAGGGTAGTGAGTCGGTATCATTACCCTGACTGGTGGCCACGTCATTCCTGCGCGCTTTTGGCAGGAAC
>NZ_JASJVS010000052.1:0-25864 GCF_035019605.1 Undibacterium sp. 5I2
GCGCAGGAATGACGTGGCCACCAGTTAGGGTAATGATACCGACTCAATACCCTTTTGCGACAGCCTCTGAAGGCCGGAGTTTCAAACCCTAGTCAGATTTTTGATCAAATGTGCGCTGATTTGCTTGAACTGAAACAGGATTCATCAAGACGAAAAAAGCCCATACACTAAATCGAACAAAGATTCGTTTCATCGCTTCCCCGCTTAAAAAAATCGGACAAGGAAAACTTCTCATCCGATCAATTTTTTAGTCAATGTGCAGTTTTTTGAACCGTCCCTGCATAAAACAGTCCACCAAGAATCGAAACCCCCAAGGTAATACACATTCGCTATGACTTGGCAGAGCACTGAACCACCATACCTTGCATTCAAACGGAGAATATCCTGTCGGATCAGAAATAGAATAACTTGAACACTCCGTTAAGTTCAATACCGCCTAGTCGTTTTTTTCAAAAAAAACTCTGCCATACAACAGCGCCGAAAAGCAAGCCTGTGAAAATTTTTTGACGCTAAGAAATACCAGATCAGTGCAGTCCTTTTTTCCCTTGCTCATTGGCGAAGCTAACAATTTCGCACAGGCCAAGCCAGTCAAGCAAACAAGTAAATTACTCGATGGCGATCCCTCAAGCCTGTGGCATCACGCTAACCACCGGCTAACAAAACTGCAGCGTGCGACGATTTTTTAACATCACGGTCGGCATGACCCTCATTCATTTTTTTGGTCCGACTGTTTCTGGGCACATGGATAAACCAGTGGGGCGGAACCACATTGACCAGACCGATTGCCAATTCATCGCTGGGACGACGGCACGCTGAAAAACATCAGGCAGCCGGTATCGTCAGCGCGGTGGTTTCTTTAATTTTCTGCAAGGCAAAACTGGATTTAACATCCAGCACGGCGGGGTGGCGCAGCAAGGTTTCCATCATGAAGCGCGAAAAATGGTCCATGTCTTCTACATGCACGCGCAACAGATAATCCATCTCGCCGGTCATGGCATAGCAAGCGATGACTTCGGTCCACTGCGCAACCGAGCCGGCGAAGTCATCCCGTGGCGAACGCGATATGCCCTTGCCGGGGTGGTCACTGTGTTTCTCGAGGCGGACATTGACATAGGCCAGTAAACCCAGGCCGATCTTGGCGGCTTCGAGCAGGGCGACGTATTTGCGGATGACACCGCTGTCTTCCAGGCGCTTGATACGGCGCAGACACGGTGAGGGCGACAGATTAACGCGTTCGGCCACTTCCTGGTTACTCAGGCGACCGTCGGCTTGCAGGATGGCGAGGATTTTTCGATCAATTTTATCGAGACTGATTTCGGTCATGGTATGCCAATATTATTCATAGTTGAGCAATATTATTGCGCAAATTATGTTTTCACTGTGCGATTTTGCAATTTTATCGCGTGCTGTGCAGACTATACTGATAACTTGATCTGTATCAAACGCGCCTGCTTGTAGTCTGCATGGCGTCGATATGGTGAACTCTGACAATAATATCTGACCAACACAGGAGACATGCATGAGCTTGCAAACATGGGATAACCCTATGGGTACCGATGGCTTTGAATTCATCGAATACGCCGCACCCGACCCGATTGGACTGGGCGAATTATTCGTCACCATGGGTTTCACCGCGATTGCCAAACATCGCACCAAAGATGTCACCTTGTTTCGTCAGGGCGATGTGAATTTCATCATCAATGCCGAACCGGATTCGTTTGCCCAAAAATTTGCGCGCAAACACGGTCCTTCGGTGTGTGCCTTTGCCTTCCGTGTCAAAGATGCCAATGCCGCCTACCAGCGTGCGCTTGATCTCGGTGCATGGGGTTTCGATAACAAAACCGGGCCGATGGAACTCAATATTCCGGCCATCAAGGGTATCGGCGATGCACTGGTGTATTTTGTCGACCGGTGGCATGGTAAAGATGGCGCACCGGACGGTGCGATCGGCAACATCAGTATCTATGATGCCGATTTCGTCGCCATTCCCGGCGTACCGTCTAATCCGGTCGGTCATGGTCTGACGTATATCGATCACCTGACGCACAATGTGCATCGCGGGCGGATGGCAGAATGGGCCGATTTTTACGAGTCGCTGTTTAATTTCCGCGAAATCCGCTACTTCGATATCGCCGGCAAACATACCGGTTTGAAATCGAAGGCAATGACTTCGCCGTGCGGAAAAATCCGTATTCCTATCAATGAATCATCCGATGATAAATCGCAGATCGCCGAATACCTCGATTTGTATCATGGTGAAGGCGTGCAGCATATCGCCATGGGAACCGACAATGTCTACCAAACTGTCGGCGACATGAAACAAGCCGGCGTGGTATTCCAAGACACCATCGATACCTACTACGATTTGATCGATCGTCGCCTGCCTGGCCACGGTGAAGATTTGGCGGCGCTGCGCAAGCTGCGCGTACTGGTCGATGGCAAAAGCACGGAAACTTCACGTGAATTGCTGCTGCAAATATTTACCACCACCGTGATCGGTCCGATTTTCTTTGAAATCATTCAGCGTAAAGGCGACCAAGGTTTCGGCGAAGGGAATTTCCGCGCCCTGTTTGAATCGATAGAACTCGATCAAATCCGTCGTGGCGTGCTCAAGGATGAAACAGCCAGCGCCTGATGTTTGCAGCGCTGATGTAAGCACAAAATAAGGGCTGAGCACGACAAGTGCCAGCCTTTTTTTTACAAAAGAAGAAGATGATGAAAACAACAGAGACAAGCGCAATACAAGTCAGTCATGCCGACAATGCGGCCTTCCTCGCCAGCGTGGCGGGTAAATCCGATGGCGCGGCGCTGCGTGGCGATTACCGGCTGGCCGATGAACACTATGTGGTGCAACAGGATTGGTTGGCCTACAGCGAGGCCGAGCACGCCTTGTGGCGCCAACTGTATCAACGACAGATGGCCCTGCTGCCGGGCCGGGCTTGCGATGAATTCATCGCGGCCTTGGCTGGCCTGAATGCGGCCGATGGTATTCCACAATTCACCGCAACTTCCGAGGCCTTGTTTGTGGCCACCGGCTGGCGCATCGTCGCGGTGCCGGGCTTGATTCCGGAACAGAGTTTTTTCGAACACTTGGCCAACCGCCGCTTTCCAGTAACGGTATGGCTGCGTACACCGGCGGAATTTGATTACATCGTCGAACCCGATGTATTCCATGATTTTTTCGGTCATGTGCCAATGTTGTTCAATCCGGTATTTGCCGATTACATGCAGTTATATGGTCAGGGCGGTTTGAAAGCGATGCAATTAGGCGGCCTTGATCAATTGGCGCGGCTGTATTGGTATACGGTGGAATTCGGTCTGATCAATACGGCGCAAGGCTTGCGGATTTACGGCGCGGGGATTTTATCTTCGGGTGGCGAAGTCGAATATTGTCTGCAACCGGGCAGTGCCTCGCGCCATATTCGCTTCGATGTCGAGCGCTGTCTGCGCACCCTGTACAAAATCGATTCGTATCAGGAAACGTATTTCGTTATCGATGATTTCAAACAGTTGTTCGACGGTACCGCACCAGACTTCGCGCCGTATTATGAAAGATTACGCAGCATCGAAGCGCTGCCGGCCAGTACCCTGCTTAATGGCGAAGCCGAACTGTTGCCACTGCAAGCGGGAGCGGCTTAATACACGCTGTCTTGTCCCGGCGGGCGGGTCTTGAAGCGCTTATGGGCCCAGAAATATTCGGCCGGTGCCTTCAAGACCTCGCTTTCGATGAAGGCATTCATGGCGCGCGTAGCGGCCGTCATATCGTCACCGGGATAACTTTCCCACGGCGGATGAAAGCAGACTTTCCAACCACGATAATTGGGAAGCATGGTGGCGATTACCGGTACCACGCGTGCACCGGTGCTGGCGGCGATACGCGGCAAGGCGGTCAAGGTGGCGGCAGGAACGCCGAAAAAGGGAATGAATTCGGCATCTTTAGCACCGAAATCCATATCCGGCAGCATGAAGAAGGGGATGCCCTCGCGCAGCGCACGGATGATGGGTTTGACGCCTTCGGCGCGGGCAAACAGTTTCACCGGACGAAAACGCGAACGACCGCGCCGCAGCGCTTGGTCAAACACAGCATTACTCTGGCGCGTGTAAATTGAGCACAGCGAGGTTTCCAACATTACCGCCACACCGGCCACATCGAGGTTGACGAAGTGCGGACACATCAGTATCGTCGGCCCGGCAGCGATGGTGGCCAGCGGTACGCCTGGTTCGACCTGTATCAAGCGACGCAAACGCGCTGCCGATGACCACCATAAAATCCCCCGTTCCAGCACGCTGCGCACATACATTTGGAAATGCCGACGCGCCAGCGCCAGCCGTTCCGCTTCGCTGCGTTCTGGAAAACACAGGCGCAAATTGGTCAGCGCGATATGGCGGCGTTTACGAATTAAAATAAACAGCAAGGCCCCGACCGCTTCACCGAAACGACCGAGCAGTGGCAGCGGCAAGAAATGCAGCAGCCACATCACACCGAGAACAATTCTCACAGTAACTCCATCAGGCGGCAGGCGGGGTGGCCGGCGGCGGCGCAGCACCGTCCGGTTGTTTGTAACGGTTATAACTCCAGAAATACTGCGCCGGCGCGCGTGCGATCAGCTTTTCCATCGCCCGGTTGATGGCTTCGGCTTGCTGTACGCTGTCGCTGCCGAGTTCTTCCTCGAAGGCGACGAAGCGCACCACATAGCCACGTCCGTGCGGCAAGCGCTCGGCATAGGTCAAAATAATCGGCGCGCCGCTCATGCTGTGCAATTTCGCCGATAAGGTCATGGTGTAAGCCGGCTTGCCGAAAAACTTCGCCCACACACCCTCACCTTCTTGCGGCACTTGATCGGGTAATAAGCCTATCGCCTCGCCCTTTCTGAGTGCCTTGGCCATGGTTCGCACACCCGACAGATTGGCCGGCGCCAGTAATAAATTGGCGCGCGCGCGTGCGCCCTCGATCAGCGGTTTCAGCGCGGCTTTGCGCGGCGGGCGGTACAGCGCGGTCAGGCGGGTGCGGGCGGCAATCACTTGAGCGACGATTTCAAAGCAGCCCAGATGCGGGGTGAGTAAGATCACGCCTTTTTTTTCTGCCAAGGCACGCTCGACCAATTCCCAGTTTTCCACGCTGGCGGTGCGCAGCACGCGCTCCGGCTGGGCGCACCAGATAAACGGCAATTCCAATACATTTTTGCCGGTTTCGCGCGCCGCAGCCGCCAAATCAGCCGAAAAACCTGCGCGCGCGACATTCTCGCGCAGACGCCGGCGATACGATGGAGACAGTAAATAGACAAGTCGACCAAGCCCCGAACCGATGACATGCAGAACCGGCAGCGGCAAGAACGAGAGACAACGGAATAAAATGATAAGCATGAGGCCGCTCAAGAATCAATGTAAAAAGTGAGGGGTATTCGACACAGCTTGAATAGAAGGCGTAAAATATCACATATTGGCTCGCTTCGGACGCGTCTTGTGCATACCTTGCACCGACTTGCCCGAACCAGCTACCGCCGAGTTAACAGACAACTTGCGAGGCGGTATATAAGTTCCGCTAAAGCGTCGCAGGTTCTCTTCCCGACTGCGGCACAATTTTTTACGGTCATTTTTATAGGAGCCTGCGATGGCTAATGATTTCCTTTTCACTTCCGAATCGGTGTCCGAAGGACACCCGGACAAAGTCGCCGATCAAATTTCGGACGCAATCCTCGACGCTATTTTTGAACAAGATCCGCTCTCGCGGGTGGCGGCAGAAACTCTGACCAACACCGGTTTGGTGGTGTTGGCCGGTGAAATTACCACACAAGCCAATGTCGATTACATTCAGGTCGCCCGCGATACCATCAAGCGCATCGGCTATGACAATACCGAATACGGCATCGATTATAAAGGCTGCGCGGTGCTGGTCGCCTACGATAAGCAGAGCAATGACATCGCCCAAGGGGTCGATCGCGCCAGCGATGATTACCTCAATATTGGTGCCGGCGATCAAGGCTTGATGTTCGGTTACGCCTGCGATGAAACCCCGGAACTGATGCCGGCACCGATTTACTATGCCCACCGTTTGGTCGAGCGCCAAGCGCAGTTGCGTAAAGACGGTCGCCTGCCGTTCCTGCGTCCCGATGCCAAGAGCCAAGTGACGATGCGCTATGTCGATGGCAAGCCGCACAGTATCGATACCGTCGTGCTGTCGACTCAGCATAGCCCGGACCAGAGCGAAACCGCCACCAAGATGAAAGCCTCGTTCATCGAAGCCATCATCGAAGAGATCATCAAACCGGTGCTGCCGAAAGAATGGCTGCTCGATACCAAGTTCTTGATCAATCCTACCGGGCGCTTCGTCATCGGTGGCCCGCAAGGCGATTGCGGCCTCACCGGTCGCAAGATCATCGTCGACACCTACGGCGGCGCTTGCCCGCACGGTGGTGGTGCTTTTTCCGGTAAAGATCCGACCAAAGTCGATCGTTCGGCTGCGTATGCGGCACGCTATGTCGCCAAAAACATCGTCGCCGCCGGTTTGGCACGGCAATGCCAGATTCAAGTCGCGTATGCGATCGGCGTGGCGCGCCCGATGAATGTCACCGTCTACACCGAAGGTACGGGTGTGATTCCGGACGAGCAATTGTCGGCCCTGGTAAATGAACACTTCGATCTGCGTCCGAAAGGCATCATTCAGATGCTCGATCTGCTGCGTCCGATTTATGCCAAAACCGCCGCCTACGGCCATTTCGGTCGTGAAGAGCCGGAATTCACTTGGGAACGTACCGACAAAGCGGCGCTTTTCTGGAGCAGATGTAATAATGCAATGGGTACTCTTGCGTAACAATTCCCTCACCGCTTTGCGCTGCCGGCACAGTTTGGCACTGCTGATGAGCACGGCACTTCCAGCCTTCGCGGCAGCGCCAGCGCCAGCAAAAATCAATGACTGGTGCATACCCTTGGCGGCGAAACTGCCAAAAATTTCTACCAATGATTGCCGAAACAGTAAGCTCGTTCCCAGCGGAGCGAATTCCATCAATGGTTTTCCGCTGCTCACGCGCGATATCGGTGCCGATCCTAAGCAGAAGCGCCCACTGAAAATCTTGTTACTGGGTGGAATACACGGCGATGAGCAGACTGCCTCGGCCATCGTGTTTCGCTGGCTCGACGCGATGCAAAAAAGTGGGCCACAGGAATTTCAATGGAAGATCGCACCGCTGGTCAATCCGGACGGTATGCTGGCACCCAAATCGCAACGCATGAATGCCCATGGTGTCGATTTGAATCGTAATTTCCCTACCCCCGGCTGGCAACAGGAAGCACCGGCTTACTGGTCTCGCGTAACGCGCCGTGATCCGCGCCGCTTTCCCGGCCGCGCCCCGGTTTCCGAGCCGGAAAGCCGTTGGGTCTTTGATACCATAGAAAAATTCAAGCCTGACCTGGTAATCTCGGTGCATGCACCGTTCGGCGTGCTCGATTTCGATGGTCCGAGTGCACCGCCAAGTCGCTTCGGGCGCTTGATCTACAGCCGCGTCGGCGTGTATCCTGGTTCGCTCGGCAACTACAGCGGCGTGCACAAAGATATTCCGGTAGTGACGATAGAGTTACCAAACGCGACGCAAATGCCACCGGAGGCCGAAATTCAACGGATCTGGCAAGACATGCAAAAATGGATACGTGCGAATGTCGCGACCCCACTTAAAACGGCCAGCAATCCTTGAACACGGCCGCCCTACGCCGGCAGGCGCTGTTGATTGACGACGCACGCACAATCCCCCCCACCTAATGACACTCGCCCAGCTACTCCGAGAATTCCTTCGCCGCCACTGGCGCCATTACAGCGCGGCCGGTCTGATGTTGTTCGCCGTCGCCGCCCTGACGGTGCTGATTCCGCGCCGGGTCGGGGCCATCATCGATCGCATGGTCAAACATGAACTCGATCAGCGCAGCTTAGCGTTCGAGTTGCTGTGGCTGTTACTGATGGGCTTGGCGATCTATTTTCTGCGGGTGGGCTGGCGTTTACAATTATTTGCCGCTTCGTATCAGCTCGGGGTCGAGCTGCGTACTCGCTTGTATCAGCGTCTGAGTTTGCAAGGGCAAAGTTTTTTTCAGCAACAGCGCACCGGCGATCTGATGGCGCTCGGGACCAATGATGCCGATGCCATCGAATTGGCGGCCGGTGAAGCGGCTTTAGCTGGCTTTGACGGCTCGCTGACATTCGCGCTGGTAATCGGTATGATGCTGCTCGGGGTAGATTGGCGTTTGGCCGCGGCGGCGCTGCTACCCTTCCCGCTCATGGCATGGGCGTTTACTAAAATTACTCGGCAAATCCAACAAGCTTCGCGTAATTCGCTCGAGTGTTTCAGTGCCCTCAATGATCAAGTACAAGAAAGCTTGGCCGGGGTGCGCACACTGCGCGCGCTCGGTTTGGAACAACGCAGCGCGGCGCAATTCGCCGCCTTGGCCGAACGCGCGTCTGCCGCCAGTCTGTCGGCGCAACGTTGGGAAGCCGCGTATGAGCCAACGGTCGGCATTGCGCTCACCAGCGCCGGTGCGCTGACCTTGGCCGTCGGCGGTTTTCTGGTCTGGCAAGAAGAAATCAGCATCGGTATGTTGACCAGTTTTTCCATGTATTTGGGTCAACTGATCTGGCCGATGTTCGCTGCCGGTTGGGTCTTGTCATTACTGGAACGCGGCAAAGCGGCCTGGAACCGGCTCGAGCCGGTGCTCAGCGCCCCCTTATCGGTCACCGACAGCGGCCAAATCAGCACGCCACCCTCGGGCAGCGTGCAACTGCATGCGGTCTCCTTCACTTATCCTGGCCAGCAACAACCGGCACTCAGTGACATCAGCCTCACGCTCGCACCGGGCCAGACCCTGGGCATAGTCGGCCCTACCGGTGCCGGTAAATCGACACTGATCCGTTTATTGTTACGGCAAATAGAATGCGCCGCCGAAGGCGGAGTAATCTGCTGGGGTGGTCAGCCTTTGGCCGACTACCGTTTGCACAGCCTGCGCAGTGCCATCAACTGGGTGGCACAGGAACCGTTTTTATTTTCTGCTTCAGTGGCCGACAACATCGCGTTGGCACGGCCCGATGCCAGCCGCGCCGAAGTGATGGCAGCGGCGACGCTGGCGGCGATTCATGATGATATTCTGCGTTTTCCACACGCTTATGACACCGCCGTCGGTGAACGCGGCGTCTCGCTCTCGGGCGGCCAGCGCCAGCGCGTCGCCATCGCGCGCGCACTGCTGACGGTGAGTCCGCTGCTGCTGCTCGACGATGCCTTGTCGGCCGTCGACACCGACACCGAAACCCGCATCCTGCAGCATCTGGCCGACTGGCGCAGTGAACATGCGCTGCGCAGTACCGTCATCGTCAGCCATCGCCTCAGCGCAGTGGTCGATGCCGATCATATCGTGGTGCTACGCGAAGGCCGTATCGTCGAACAAGGTCGGCATGCCGAACTGCTGGCCGCCGACCAATGGTATGCCGCGCAATGGCGTTATCAACAACTGGAGGCCAGTCTCAATGCCGCATAAACCAGTCGCTGCAATCGGCTCGGAAAAACAGCAAGCGGTCGGATTGCTGGTCGCCGCCGCCACCCCAGAACGCCGCCACGTCGTGCTCGGCATCGTGTTTCTGTGTATCGCGGCCGGTCTCGAAGCGCTTGGCCCCTTGCTCGGCAAAGCCTTCATCGATCGCTATTTGTTACCGCACCAAATCGACAAGTCGGTGGTACTCGGCTTGCTGGCCACGTATGTGCTGACCGGCTGGGCTGCCACCTGGCTGCGCTATCTGCAACTGACGCGCTTGGCCGGCGTGGCGATGCGCTCGGTACGCCGGTTGCGGGAACAGGTGTACAGCCATGTACTGCGCCTGCCTATGAGTTTCTTTGATCAAGCCATCACCGGCCAACTGGTGAGCCGCGTCACCAATGATACCGAAGCGGTTAAAAATCTCTACGTGCAGGTGCTGTTTGTGATGCTCGACAGTTCCATCGTCGTGCTCGGTGCCTTGGTCGCCATGGCTTGGCTGGATTGGCATCTGATGCTCATCGTGCTGCTGTTGATTCCGGCAGTAGTGATCATCGTCTGGTTTTATCAGCGTTGGAGTGCGCCGGCCGTCACGCGGGCGCGTCAATTACGCAGTGAAATCAATGCCCAAGTGGCCGAAAGTATCAGCGGCATGAGCGCGCTGCAAGCCTGTAATGCCGAACGCGGTTTCGGGCAGCGCTTTGCCGACACCAACCGCTTGCATTACACCGCCAGGCTTGATGAATTGCGCGCCAAT
This sequence comes from Undibacterium sp. 5I2, assembly GCF_035019605.1. Lineage (NCBI taxonomy): Bacteria > Pseudomonadati > Pseudomonadota > Betaproteobacteria > Burkholderiales > Oxalobacteraceae > Undibacterium > Undibacterium sp. 5I2. The sequence goes on from NZ_JASJVS010000052.1 coordinate 10,262, forward strand.
GCCTGGCTGCTGCGACCAGCCTTGGATTTGCTCAACTCGGTGCTGCTGGTGGTGGTGATTTACTGTTTTGGCCAGCGCGATTTTTCCGCTATCGAAGTCGGGGTTTTGTATGCCTTTGTCAGCTATATCGCGCGCGTGGTCGATCCGCTGATCCAAATCACCCTGCAATTCGGGCAAATTCAGCAAGCCATCGTCTCGGCGGCCCGAGTTAATGCCTTGCTGCAGGAAACAATCGTCCCGCAGCACAGCAGCGACGCCCTGATCACGCACGGCGAACTGGCCATCGCGTCGGTCGATTTCGCCTACACGCCCGGTTATCCGGTGCTACAACAGATCAGCCTGCAGATTCCAGCCGGCAGTTTTTTCGGTGTGGTCGGCCATACTGGCAGCGGCAAATCGACGCTGATGAGTTTGTTACTGCGTTTTTACACCGCCCAAGCCGGCAGCATACGCATCGATGGCCAACCCCTGGCAGCATTTTCTGAAGCGCATTTCCGCGCCAGCGTCGGTCTGGTGCCGCAAGAACCGTTTCTGCTGGCCGCCAGCGCCGGCGAAAACATCAGTATGGGGCGCAATCTCAGCCAAGCCGAGATCGAGCGCGCCGCGCGGGCCGCCCATGTCCACGATTTCATCTTGCAGCTCGAAGACGGTTACGCTACCGCGCTCGGTGAAGGCGGTGCCCGCCTCTCTACCGGCCAAAAGCAATTGGTCGCCATCGCGCGGGCCTTGGCTGGCCGGCCGCGCATCTTGTTTCTCGATGAAGCGACTTCGCATATCGACAGTGAAACCGAACAAATCGTACAACTGGCTTTGGCCGAATTACGCGGACAGGTGACGGTGGTCGCGATTGCCCATAGACTCTCAACCATCCGCGATGCCGACAGCATCGTCGTGCTCAATCACGGCCACGTGGCCGAGCAAGGCAGACACCAAGAATTGATGCAAATCGATCAAGGTCTGTATCAAAAGCTCTATCTGCTGCAAACTTTAGAAGAATAGGATACTCAACAATGAAATGGCTCTTAGCAGTTTTTCTGGCGCTCGGCCTGGCCGCCGCCAGCACTGCCGCCTATGTGTTGCTGGTGGTCGTACCTGATTTACCAGCGCTCGACGCGGTTACCGATTATCAACCGAAAATTCCACTGCGTATTTACACCGCAGACAATGCCTTGATCGGCGAATTCGGTGATGAACACCGCGACTTTGTCGCGATTGCCGACATTCCCGCAGTATTGAAAAATGCTCTGCTGAGCATTGAGGATGCCCGTTTTTATGAACATCACGGGGTCGATTTCATCGGCCTTAGCCGCGCCTTGCTGGCTGATTTGAGCGGCGGCTTTCACCAGGGTGCCTCGACCATCACGATGCAGGTGGCGCGCAATTTTTTCTTATCCCAAGAAAAAACTATCAACCGAAAAATTCGCGAGATTCTGTTGACCTTCCGTATCGAGGCAGCACTATCGAAAGATCAGATTCTCGAACTGTATATGAATCAGATTTATCTCGGCCAGCGCACCCATGGTTTTTCCAGCGCCGCCAAAACCTATTTCGGCAAACCGCTCAATCAACTCTCCCTGGCGGAAGCGGCAATGCTGGCCGGGATACCGCAAAACCCAGTACGACATAATCCGGCGGTCAATCCGCAGCGCGCCAAAGAACGCCAAATCCTGGTACTCAAAAGCATGCTCAGAAAAGACTTGATCACGCCGGCGCAATTCGAGCAAGCCAGCCATGAACATCTGACCGTCACGGGCAAGCAGCAATTCGATGCGCACGCCGACTATGCGGCTGAAATGGTACGCCAAGTCATCGTCGCCGAATATAAAGAGGCAGCCTATACTTCCGGCATTCGCGTCACCACCACCTTGCTCAAAGCCGATCAGGATGCGGCCTGGGAAGCGGTGCGCAAAAATGTCATGGAGTACGATCAGCGCCACGGCTACCGCGGCCCGGAAACGCGCATCACCTTGCCGAGCAATGAGGATGAGCGCGACGATGCGATCGATGATGTGCTGCGCAAATATCCCTCCAATGAGCGCCTGCTTGCTGCGGTCGTGACTGCCGCCTCAGGTAAAACCGTGGCGGCTGAATTGGCCAGTGGTGAGAGCATAGAAATCACTGGCGAGGGCTTGCGCTTTGCCGCCGCCGCACTGCAAAGCAAAGCCAAAGCCGAACTGAAAATTGCGCCAGGCGCGCTGATACGCGTGATACAAGACAGCAAAAAACGCTGGAGCATCAGCCAATTACCCGAAGTGGAAGGGGCCTATGTGGCGCTCAATGCCGACAGCGGTGCGTATCGCGCGCTGGTTGGCGGTTTCGATTTCAACCGCAATAAATTCAATCATGTCAGCAGTGCCTGGCGCCAGCCCGGCTCCAGCCTCAAGCCCTTCATTTATTCGGCGGCCTTGGAAAAAGGCTTTGCTCCGGCTACCCTGATCAATGACGTGCAATTGTCAGCCACCACCGATGTCTTGTTGCATTGGGATCCGCGCAATGATGATAATAAATACGATGGCCCGATCAGCCTGCGCACGGCCTTGGCGCAGTCGAAAAATGTCGCCTCAGTACGGGTACTCAAAGCCATAGGAGTAGCCACGGCACGCGACTGGTTGCCACGTTTCGGCTTTAGCAAAGACAAGCATCCCGACAATCTGACGCTGGCCCTCGGCACCGGTGCCGTCACGCCGCTGCAGTTGGCCGGCGCGTATGCCGTATTTGCCAACGGCGGGTTTCAAGTCAAGCCGTGGTTGATCAGTAAAGTGACGGATTCACATGGCAAGCTGCTGAGCGAAGCCAAGCCAGCGCTGCCAGCGCTGGAAGAAAACCGTGTGATCGACAGCCGCAATGCTTTTGTCATGGATAGTTTGCTGCGCGAAGTCACACGCAGCGGTACCGGTGCAGCCGCGTCAGTAAGACTGGGTCGTCACGATTTGGCCGGCAAAACCGGTACCAGCAGCGAGGCCGTCGACGGTTGGTTCGCCGGGTATGCCGCCAATGTGGTGGCGGTGGCGTGGATGGGTTACGACGATCCGAAATCGCTGGGTGGACGTGAATTTGGTGCCACACTGGCGCTGCCGATTTGGATCGACAGCATGCGCGCCAGTTTGGCCGGTAAAGCCGAAAGCAAGCGCACACCGCCCGATGGCGTGCTCAATGTCGAGGGTGACTGGGTCTACAGTGAGTTTCAAAATGGTGCGGGCGTGAAGACCCTCGATCTGGAAGAAACTGCGCCGCTTCCGGTGCCGGGATAAAAAAAACCCGCAAACAGCGTTTGCGGGCGGAAATCCTGACCTTTGGAGGAGTTGCAATAGGATGTGCGCAGCATAGCAAGCCGGCGTGACGGGCGTATGACAATCTCGGGCCATTGGCGGCAAAGCCTGAACAGAGGGCGCTTTCTGCCCCTGTTCCGTGGCTGAAATGAGCGGCTGTTTGGCTACACTGTAGATTGTCATCGCTACATGGAGGTCATCATGCCTACCGGATATCGCACCACCCTGCGCACTATGCCGCCAGAGCCGAAGCTATTGCATGGCACGCCGGGGACCATCTACCTGCTGCACAATGACAGCCTGCGCGAGGGCGTGTATAAAATCGGTGCCACGCGCCGTTCGGGTACGGCCAAAGCGATGGAATTGAATCGCGATGCGCACAATATGTTACCGGGAAATTACGAGTGCGTTTTCGAATTACATGCGAAAGATTGCGGTGCCTCGCTCGAAGCAATCTGCCTGGCCTTCAGCGCTCAGCGTCTCGGCAAAAGACATCTCGATTTTTTTCAATTCGATTTGGAACTCGCCAGTCAAACCATACTCAGCTTGGTTGGCGAGATCAACAGCGCACTGTTAGAACGCGTGCAAGTACGGCAGCACTATGCCAGCGATCAGAAGCGTCACTTGTTACCCGACTTACTGCCCGACTCATTAGCCGAACAGCGCGCAAACAATCTGACCGAGCCGGAACAGGAAACCGCACTGCTATTTACCGCACCGACCGGTTTGCTGCAAAAAGCCTTTCAATGGGTCGCTGCCTGACCCGGCACTGAGTACTCATTCACGCTGCCACGGCCAAGCCGTCGGCGCGCAGAGCGGCAAAGCCAAGTGCCAAATCATCGAGCAAATCATCGACAGCTTCGAGACCGACATGCAGACGCAGCATCGGCGCTTGCCATTTTTCTGCATCGATGCTGCGACACTTAGCCGGCCAAGTCGGCAAGATCAAGCTTTCATAGCCACCCCAACTGAAACCAATGCCAAATAAGCGCGTGCGATCGATCAGCGCGGTCATTTGCTGCTGCGTGATATCGGCGCGAAACACGGCACCCATTAAACCGCAGGCATATTCAGGACGGAAATCGCGCTTCCACAAGGCATGGCCGGCGCTGCCTTCGAGCGGTGGATACAGCACTTCCGCCACTTCCGGTTGCGCCTGCAACCAGCGCGCCACCACGTGCGCGCTGTCGCGATGTACGGCCAAGCGCGCCGCCATGGTGCGCAAGCCACGCAGCGCCAAGGCCGCATCGTCGGCACCGACCGACATACCGAGCTGTTTATAACATTGACGCACGCGCTCATACAGGGCGTCGTTGGTCAAGATGGCCCCCATCAAGGCATCCGAATGGCCGACGATATATTTGGTGGCAGCATGAATCGAGACATCGATACCGAGTGCGAACGAATCCCAACCTATCGGCGTGGCCCAAGTACTGTCGGACACCAGCACCGCGCCGCCGGCATGCGCCACTGCGGCGATGGCCGGAATATCCTGCACTTCAAAGGTCAGCGAACCCGGTGACTCGACAAACACTACTTTGGTATTGGGCTGCATGAGGGCGGCAATGCCGGCACCGATGAGCGGATCGTAGTAGGTCGTCGTCACGCCGATTTGGCGTAACAGGCCGGCGCAAAAATCGCGCGTCGGATCGTATACCGTATCGACCATCAGCAAATGATCGCCCGGGCCCAGCAAGGCCAGCAAGGTGGTGGTAATGGCTGACAGCCCCGACGAAGTCAACATGCAGCCGGCCGCCCCTTCGGCAGCACACAGGGCGTGTTCGAGCGCGAGCGTGGTTTCGGTGGCATGGCGGGCGTAAGAGCGGCGCGTGCCACAGGCATCGGCTAAGGCAGCACAATCGGGAAACAGCATGGTCGAAGCGCGCACCAAGGGTGGATTGACCGGCCCGCCGTGCTGCTTGTCTTTGCGACCGGCATGCGTCAAGCGGGTGGCGGTTTGTAAGGGGTGCTGGTGGTGGTTCATGAATAACTCCGAAGTCAAGGATCTGTGCAGCATCTGCGAATAAGGCTATCGTAACAAGCATTGGCAGAAATTTTTTACCAAAAATCACTGCCAATTATGTTATTTTTAGAATAGTTTTCTAAAAATTGACGGTTATGGATAAAAAAGATCTCGAAATTCTCAGTTTACTGCAAAAAGATGCGTCGATTGCTTTGTCTGATCTGGCGCAAGCCGTGCATTTGTCGGTCACGCCGTGTTGGCGGCGTGTGCAGAAACTGCATGAAGATGGGGTGATACGACAGCAGGTGGCCTTGTGCGACCCGGTCGCGCTCAATCTCGGTTTGACGGTGATGGTGGCGCTGAAAGCGGCGCGCCACAATGAACAATGGATGCAACAATTCATCAGCGGCGTCAAAGATATCGCCGAAATCGTTGAAATTCTGCGCATGAGTGGTGAGCTCGATTACCTGCTCAAGGTGCATGTGCCGGACATGGCCGGGTTTGATATCGTATATAAAAAACTGGTGAAGGTGGCAGACCTGCAGGATGTCAGTTCAAGCTTTGTGATGGAAGTCATCAAGAGCACCACCGCGCTGCCGCTCCATTACGCCGTGCTCAAGGCGAAAGCATCGTGAATCAGCCGCGGAAGCGATACTGCTCCTGCGTGAATAAATCGATGCCGCACTGTAAATTTTCTATCCAATCAAGGAAGGCATGGATGGCCTCGCGGCCTACGAAGTAACGGCCATGCTGCGGCACGAGCATGTCGATATCCATCTGCCTGACCATATTAGCCCAGTAACGGCACACCTTGTTCGACACCATGTAACGCTGGTGAAAACCGCTCATGCTGGGTAATTCGCGATAAAACTCTTCTTTGCTGCGAATCGGCTGAAGAATCGCATCGGCATCGACCATCGATGCCCCCATATCGCCGGAAAACAGTATCTTCGATTTGCTGTCATAAAATTGAAAATTACCTTCGGCATGCAGAAAATGTGCCGGCACGGCATGAATGATGGTGTCACGCATCACCACCGGCATGCCTTCGTCGGGAATGCCGATGATGCGACCGTCGGCGCGGTTGAGGTTACAAAAATGCGGCACGAAACGCGACCACAGCTTGGAAACATACAAGTTGCACGAAGTGCTGAACAACCACTTGTCGAGCGCGCCGATGATGTCCGGATCTTGGTGTGAGGCGAACAGATATTTGAGCTGCTGCTTGGGGAGGTATTTATGCATCGCCAGCACCAGAGAATTGTAGGTCAAATGCCCGGACGGATCGATCAGTGCCCCCTCACCATCGGAAACGATAAGAAATTGATTCGCTTGAACCGCATGATCGCCAGCATCTTTGACGAGGTCATTAAACATCACACAAATGTGTTTGCCGTCATTGTAGAGTTCGATAGCCAAAGCTGCTCCCGCGAATTGATCTGAAATAGAGCTCGATTGTAATCAGAAAAAAAACGGAAACTTTGATTTACGTCAAAATGATGCTTTAAAGCAAAGTGTAGCTGCCGACGCCCGGTCCGCAGCTACACGGTACGACAGGGCGACGCACTCAGAAGATTGAACACTTACCCGACGTCCTCAGACCAGACGCTGCCAAATCGCCATCGTCGGCGCGGCTTGGTTGAGTGAATAGAAATGCAAGCCCGGTGCGCCGCCCGCCAGCAAGCGTTCACACAAGCTGGTAACGACATCGAGCCCGAAGGCCTTGATCGAGGCTTGGTCGTCGCCGTAACTATTGAGTTTCAAGCGTATCCAGCGCGGAATCTCGGCACCGCACATTTCTGAAAACCGTTGCAATTGGCTACTGTTGGTAATCGGCATGATACCGGCGACGATAGGGGCATCGACGCCATGACGACGGGCTTCGTCGACAAAGCGGAAATAGCCGTCGGCATTATAAAAATACTGGGTGATGGCGGCATTGGCACCAGCTTGCATCTTGCGCACGAAATGATTCATATCATCTTGCGGCGAACGTGCTTGCGGATGCATTTCCGGATACGCGGCCACTTCAATATGAAACCAGTCGCCACTTTCGGCCCGAATGAATTCCACCAGTTCATTGGCGAAGCGGAATTCACCACCCATCCCGTAACCACTCGGTAAATCACCACGCAGCGCCACCAGGCGGCGGATGTCATGGGCTTGAAACTGCTGCAGGATGTCGCGGATCGCTTCGCGCGTGCCACCGACGCAAGATAAATGCGGTGCTGCGGCAAAGCCTTCGCGTCGGATATCGATCACGGTATCGAGCGTGCCTTGTTGCGTAGTGCCGCCGGCACCGAAGGTGACGGAAAAATATTTAGGTTGGAGCACCGCCAACTGGGCACGCGTGGCGCGCAGCTTGTCCATCCCTTCCGCCGTCTTGGGCGGAAAAAATTCTATGCTGAAATTATGCGTCATCATTTATTCAGTAATAAGGTAGTCAGCGTCCAGGAGATCACACTGTAGAGTAAAGCGCCGCCAACCGCAGCCCAAAAACCGGCTACATAGAAACCATCGACCAAATTCGCCACGCCCCAAAACAGCAAGCCGTTGATCACGAAGATGAACAAGCCCATGCTCAGCAGGGTGACTGGCAAAGTCAGCAAAACCAAAACCGGCCGCAGTATCGTGTTGACCAACCCGAGTACCAACGCCACCATCAGGGCAGTGCCGAAACTGGCAATCGATACCGAGTGCATCAGATAGGGAATCGCCAACAGCGCAAGCGCATTGATCAACCAACTGGCGAGTAAACGCATCATGACTCCTGTTTTTTTCGCGCAAAACCGCCGACTCCGAGGAGCCGGCGGTGCGAGGTTTAATAACGATACTGCTCAGGCTTGTACGGACCGGCTTGGCTCACGCCAATATACGCAGCTTGTTCATCGGTGAGCACGCTGAGTTGGGCATTCAAGGTTTTGAGCTGCAAACGAGCAACTTTTTCATCGAGATGCTTAGGCAAAGTGTAAACGCCGACTGGGTATTTGTCATTATTCAAGAACAATTCAATCTGCGCAATCGTTTGATTGGCGAAGGAAGAGCTCATCACATAGGAAGGATGACCGGTACCGCAACCGAGGTTGACCAGACGACCTTCGGCCAACAAGATGATGCGTTTGCCATCGGGGAAGATGACATGATCAACTTGTGGCTTGATGTTTTCCCAGGTGTACTGCTTGATCGAAGCGACATCGATTTCATTATCGAAGTGACCGATATTGCAGACGATCGCCTGGTTTTTCATCTTCAACATGTGTGCATGGCTGATCACATGGTAGTTACCCGTGGTGGTAACGAAGATATCGCCGAATTCGGCCGCATATTCCATCGTCACAACACGATAGCCTTCCATGGCCGCCTGCAGTGCGCAGATCGGGTCGATCTCTGTCACCCAGACTTGGGCTGACAAGGCACGCATGGCTTGGGCACAGCCCTTGCCGACGTCACCATAACCGGCGATGACGGCGACTTTACCGGCAATCATGACATCGGTGGCGCGCTTGATACCATCAACCAGCGATTCGCGGCAACCGTAGAGATTGTCGAATTTCGATTTGGTGACAGAATCATTGACGTTGATCGCCGGGAAAGCGAGCTTGCCATCTTTATGCATTTGATACAAACGATGTACGCCGGTGGTAGTTTCTTCGGTCACGCCTTTGATGGCGGCCAAACGTTTCGAATACCAGTTGGCTGTGGTTTTGAGGCGGCCTTTGATGGCATTGAACAGGCAGATCTCTTCTTCCGAAGTCGGATTAGCGAGCACCGACAAGTCGGTTTCGGCACGGGTACCGAGATGCAGCAACAGCGTTGCATCGCCGCCGTCGTCGAGTATCATGTTAGAAAAACCACCATCGGTCCATTCGAAAATACGATGGGTAAATTCCCAGTATTCATCGAGGTTTTCGCCTTTGAAGGCGAACACCGGGGTACCGCCGGCGGCAATCGCTGCTGCGGCATGATCTTGGGTCGAGTAAATATTGCAAGAAGCCCAACGTACCTGCGCGCCGAGGGCGTTCAGGGTTTCGATCAGCACGGCTGTCTGTATCGTCATGTGCAGCGAACCAGTGATGCGTGCACCTTTCAATGGCTGGCTGGCGGCGAATTCTTCACGAATCGCCATCAAACCCGGCATTTCAGTCTCAGCGATGGCGATTTCTTTACGCCCCCAACTGGCAAGACTCAGGTCGGCGACGAAAAAGTCTTGGGCAGCAGTAGCGCTGGGAGTGGAAGTTGTTGCGGAAATAACAGTGGCGTTCATCACGCCCTCCTTTCTGATTGAAAAAAGTAACGTGAGCGCGGTTGTGTGGAATGGCTGTTCCGAAGAAAAACGATTCACGCAGCGTTCCAAGCCTGGCCTGATCACTTGATCGGGTCGCAACGCTCCTTGGAACAGACGCAGTATAACTCAGCTTTGGCCGACGTGCATGAATCGAACTCAATTGAGTTCGCTGTCAAAAACCAAGCTCGTACTGCCACTCCAGCGCTGGTTCCCGCTGCGAATTTGGTATGCCAGAGCTTCATTAATCGCCGAATTATTGAGTTGCGGATCATAATAGAAACGCACACTCGCTTGCAACCTGCCGGCCGGATTTGGGGTGATGTGGACCAGCGACAAGCGCGTTGAATTATTTTTGAAAAATACCTTACCATTTTCCATTATCGCACTCGAGCCGGGTGGAATCGTGATCTCACCTTGATTGAGACTCAGTTCAGTCGACAAGCGCATCACTCTGGCCGCAACAATGGCCGTGGGATTGAGTAAATTGAGCGCGCCATTCTGCTTGATGGAAAATGGTCCGGTGGTATCGATGTTAAGCGGTATCTTCACCGTTGACAATTCCAGCATGTTTTTACCAATGATTGCATTCCAGCGACCGTTCGGCGGCAGCAATTGCGCAGCAAGCACACTCGCGCCGGCCTGCGTCGTCACTTTCAAGTCATGTGCAATCTGAATGCTCACTGGAAGTGTGGCGGATGTGATTGTGTAGTTGGCATCGCCGACATCAATATCCTGATTAGCACCAATCGAATAGGTGATCTCGCCAGTATATACGCCGTTGGGTAAGTTATCGGTTTTCAATTCCAGCGCATAAGAAAATTGCACTTCCGACAAACGCCCCCACTCAGCAATATTGTTCAATTCAGACGGTTCCCAGTAACAGGCGCGGTTGCCGCCCGACGACAAGCCTAACTCAAAAGTGAATTGAAAATTCCATAAGTACTGATATTTCAGCCAAGGACAATTGCCACTGTTTCGGTTAGCGACCAAGGAAGCATGCAAGGGCCCGGTATTCGATCCAGTCAGAATATAACTGCCCGCAAAACTGGTCAGCCTGATTTTAACATTCGCACTTTGTCATCGGCCGTTGCTGACGCTGATCGTTTTCCAGCCAGGATTGATGGCGTGATACATATAGCTTTTTCGGCGTATTTCCGGCGGCACCGTCTGGCCATTGGCGAATTGGCTTGACTTACGAAGGTCAAAATATTTTTCGAATCGTAAATCCGGCAGACTGAAACGTCCGCCCGGAAAGTAAGTGCTGTTAAGCACCACCTTACCATTATTAACCTGCGCGTCAATCCCTTTCGTCACGGTCTGTGCCTTGCTCGCTGCGCAGCAACACACTAAGAGCGCGAACAACGCACTCACCACGATGCTGCGCACATATCGATCACTATTTTGCATAAACATTTTTTTTCTTATCCCCTCATTGAGCTATCGCAAGGCTTGCGCCGGCAGTGGTTCACACACCAAATCGCCAGCCATCAAGGTGCCATCCTCACGCGGATACGCTTTGACGCTCAAATTGATCAGGCATTCCGGCGCGTCGCCATGGCGAACCCGCAACTCAGGTGCAGCCTCACTCATTTCCAGCGCAAAAAAACCATCGACTTCCGTCACGGTGTGACCGGCATGATTGATGACATGAGCTGCCTTGAACGGCATACCAGCACGGTCAACGATGCGCCCCATCACGGTCACGGTTTTTTGCACCCTTACCTGGCGATAATCGACGCCGCCGCGATTGAGATGATAACTGCTGGCGGGCGGATTGATCGCGGCAGCCGGTGCGTCGCCATCTTCAAAATCAAACCGTAACACTCCCGACTCATACGCGCTGACCGGAACAAAGTTACGACCTGGATACAAGGTCGTACCGTAACCATTGCTGTCATGCGCGCGCATAATCAGGCCGACAATATCGGAATCGACGTCGATAATCATACCGGCGTCAGCGGTCGCATTTACGGTACCGCTGGCGGCGATTTTATTGGCGCTCAGAGCCAGCGTCATCTTTATGTTCATACCGCCATCGACGGCACCGTTGAGCGCAGATCGCTGCACATAAGCATTGCCATTCAAGTAAGTATTTTCGAAACTCGTATTGGCAGACAAACCCACGCCGGAGGGTTCGAGAGCAATACTGCCTGAGATATTGCGTAAAAATCTCCCTCCAACTTGATGATCATAAGCAAGTGCAGCATAATGATCGCGGCGGCCGTCTGCATTGCCGCGGGTTCCGAGACTGACTGCCAGATTGCGCCCGCGAGCGCCAAGCGCGAGATTGAGCGTGACATCAAGACCCAGATTACGAATAAGCCCACCCTCGCCCCACGCTGGGCGATCGAACATTGCCAAACTCCAGTAAGCTTCGTGCTCAAACAACATGCTACGACGAGTGAGTGACAAATCATAGGCACGGCCGTTGATGGCACCGCGATTATTCGACACGCGCAAGGAGCCACTGGTATTGTTATCATAACGATGGAACAAAGAGGCGGCAGTCACCTGATTGTTGCCACGGTAGGCTGGCGGCCGCCCCAAAATAGCGCCATTGACAGTCAAATAATCACTCTCCAACCAAGTGCGATTATGACTGAGCGACAAAGAGGTATCCCGAGCGCTAAACAGGGTTTGCACATCAAAACCAGTACCGTAGGAACTGGTTTGATAGACATTGCCGGACATTTTAATGCCATCAGCAGCGTCCCAGTCCAACGAGGAACCGAACAAGGTCTGCGCGCCGATCTGCTGCGCAGACAAACCCAGTACCGCGCGCGGATGCAGCAAATAATTGACGGTAATGCCAGCCGTATTACGACCCGTTTTCGCATCAGATGAACTGTCGAGCAAGGAGCGTTGTTGTCCGAAAAAAGCGCTGTAGCGCCAACGTTGTTCCGAATCGCTCCAACCGGCAGGTTTATACACCAATTCATTCTGACGGCTGACCAGTTGACCATCTTCGAGCATGCGAATTTCCACTTCGTATATACCGCCTGGCAAAGAACGGCTGTCAATGACTTGCAATCCTGCGGAGACAGGCTGGCTATAGATCAGACTGCCGTTGCGATAGACTTCGGCAACGCCGGGCCGGTTCGCGGTCACATAGAGCGGGTAAGTGCTGGTACTATCACTATCGACGGCAAGCGTGTCGGAACTGCCAGTCATCACACCCAGTGTGGTGTAGACAGCGCCGCCGGCCATGCTAGGGCTGCGGTTGACCCCTGCAGCATCGGGAGTAAAATACCCGACCCGCACAAAATGGTCTGGGAATTCCTTCTGCGCGTAAAAGCGTGGAATCGACTGCCGGGTGGTGTATGCCTGACCGGCAGCGCGCCGGTCGGCTTGCAAGCTGAGGATGGTGGTCCAATTATAAAAACTGCCTTGCGCATCAATTAAATAACTGGCGCTCGCATTTTGACCGCCGCCGCCGCTGGCATTGAAACTGTGTTTGAGAATGATGCCATTGCCACCACTGCTAGGCAGCGTGTGGAATTTTTCCGTCTCCACCTGCTGCTCCGCCTGCGCCGTCAACAGCGACAAGGTAGAATTTTCCAGATTGTAGTCCAGCGCTACCAAGCCCTGCTCACAGCGTTCCACGCAAGCGCCGAGCTGGCGCGGCTTCGCCAATACCGCCAGCCAGTCCTGCCGTTGTTGATGACTGAGTTGACTATCGTCGATCACGGTAAACGCGATCATCTGCACGCTTTCGTCCCGGCGTAAAATAACATTCGCATCGCCGGCATAGTTGCCATCGACTTCCACCCGCACGATCAGCGGGGCATCGAAAAAATGCCCGAGAAAATCGGCCGGCAAATTTTCTGCTTGAGTCAACAAGCCAAGCCGCCCGCTCTGGTTAGTCGGCATAGTCGGTTCCGCAGCATGGGCGGACGTGAGCATGACAACAGAGAAGCAAGCAAGAGCAGTGCAATTTTTCATGACAAACCGATCTTACTAATAAGAGAAATGATCGATTCCGCCGCGGTGAGGCTGCGCCAGCTCCGACAACATTGAATTAACAACCAAGCTGTCGAAACCGGAATGCCTGCCGAGGTAACGATCATTTGGAAGGGGTTTGCATCCCCTCCCAAATCGCTACGCTGGCATCGCCCTCATGGACGGGGTGGTAAACCAACATGCATTAACAATAAAGTGCGATCAAATGATCTGATCAACTACCATCGTCACGTGAACGACATATCGCCTATGCCGCCATGTGAACAATGATCACGGGATCACAGCAGTTGATCAAACACCATCGTAATTTGTCCGGCATACCGCCCGGTTGGGGAGGTCGGACTGCGCACCTCGGTTGACACCAACATACTGACCAATTCGTTGTAACCAGCGGTGTTGACTGTTTTATCAACCAGAGCAAGCGCCGAAGCGGGGTCCTTGTGTTGACTGTTGAGGTTAATGGTGTTGGCACCCGGCGCAGATAAAGTGACCTTCACGCCGAAATTGTCCGTGCCATTACTGTGCGTGAGCTTGGCATTACTGCCGGGGTTATCGGTGTACATATACACTTTCGCCCCCACGCTGGCCGGCACCACCAAACGAATGTTTTTGGCCGCACTTTCGACAAAGGAACCGTCAGGGCGCACATTCATCGGCGCAGTAATCACGCCCGGAGTCCACCCTTCTGCCGTAGCCGAAAAATTCGCCGGCGGGACATATGCTTCCAGATTAAAAGTAATGGTGCTGTCGGCTGCCTGCACGCCAGCGCTCAGGAGAACGGATCCGGTCACGATTGCCGATAATAAATTTTTTTTCAACATAATAATTTTCCAATGAGTTATAAAAAAACAGTCAGGAGATAGATACTTCAGGCAAGCAGAGTTTTCCCAAAAAGAAAAACCCTTTATTAACGAAAAAGGCACATGGCGACAAACTCGACGAATTTAAAACTTAATCAAGCGCTTGTGCTTTCCTTCGACTAATTCGAAACGATAGGTATGACCGCTTTGTTTTGGAATCACGTGGCTGCGGGTGGGTAGCACATGAAAGGCACTCGGCCCTTGGCAATTGTCGGTAGTACTGACACAGTCATAGAAATTCTCGACCATGATTACGGAATTGCCATCATTCCGTATCGTGTAGTCTGCGGCCGTCTCGCTCAACACCGTGTGATGGCGTACCACATCGGGCGGCACAATCAACACTGCGCCATAACCGGTCAAGACACTGACGCCGGCGGCAATGGTTTCGGCCAGCTGTTTGCTATCCTCATCGGAAAGCACAAAGCCTTGCTCGCGATCAGGCAGGACCGGTAAAAAGCGCACGCGATAATAATGTTCCTTGTCGCGCTTTCCCAGATGCAGCAAGCGCGTGGTTTGCGTACCGTTAGCGGCGATGATCATGCGCGCCGGGCTGGCAATGAGTGTATTTTTTTGCGCGTTTTTGTCATGTACGACGGCGGCTACGTCTTGTTCCGTATAGTCTTTACCATTGGCGGCAAACAGCATCTCTTTGAGTTCGATTTTCACGAACGCGGTGTTGTCGCCAATGTTGCGCACTCGTTTGAGCAAGGTGCTTTTATGCGGCGCCAAGTATTCCGTCATCGCACCGACATCAATGCCAGCAGCTGTCACTTGTGCGCCGGCAAACGCCGATGCAAGCAGCGCTATCCTTATCAAATACATCGTCGCTTCCCTTTTTTTTATCATCTGTCGGCAGTTTTCCCGAGCGACAAGGCAGCGCGCCTTTGCAGAGGCGAAACAATTATTGCCGAACTGATATTTACCTTAAGGCATGATTATCTCGCTCCCTTGTCAAACCATCTATTAGATAAATACGAAAAGTAATGTGTTTTTACTAGGATAAGTTCGAATGTAGAAATGGCTAACAAATCAATCAAGAATTTAATCGTGTTGAATTGCGCCAAAGCCAGAATATCTGGCAATACGCGAGGGGAAGCGTGGAGAAAAGGATGAGGGAGATGGTGTTTGAGCAATCTAGGCTGTATTGAGGTTTAATGAAACGTTAATACACCCAGAAAAACAACTTAAACAAGTTAATGGATCGTCGCAAGCGACGATGGAAAAGACTCTGGAAGGGGTTTGCATCCCCTCCCATCGCGTCGC
>NZ_JASJVS010000053.1:0-25727 GCF_035019605.1 Undibacterium sp. 5I2
TTTAAAAAACGTCCATCAGGCTTTTGCGACAGCCTCTGAAGGCCGGGGTTTCAAACCCTAGTCAGATTTTTGATGAAAATGCCGGGGCATGCGGGTATGCAATAACAGGAAGGACGCAATCAATGCCGACATTCCGCCGGTACAAAGGGGAAATTAGCCGCGCCACCGACCGTGGAACACGTCCACACCACCGGCTTGTCGGTGCTGTAAGTCGGGGACAGCAAGACAGAGATGAAAGCCGCTTTGGATGTACCAGTACCGGTCAATACCCCCGTTGCGTCGTCACAGCTGACCGAGCTGGTATTGACTGTTGGCGTAGTGATGTTGCTGACACCAAGGCAAGAGCCGGGTCCGCTACCATTATTACTCGACAGATTTTCTGTCACGGTAGGGATAAACCCGGCAGTCAGGCCGAGTACTTCGGCCACGCGTGCGCGCACGGTATACGTTCGGTACGCCGGCAAGGCGAACGCAGCCAAGATGCCGATAATGGCAATAACGATCATCAGCTCTATGAGCGTGAAGCCTTGCTCGATTCTGTTCATGGCGTTCTTCATTCATGAAGTAGACCACAACACTCAGCACACTGAGTTTGAAAAAAATCAAAAAATCGTCTTCTCGCGCTTCCCTAGGGAAGCGCAGATTTAATCGCAGTGGAATTGACCGTTGCCAATGAGGATGCAATGCAAGGCGTCTTCTGCTGTCAATAGCGAGCTATTGACAGCAGAAGGCAACGCAGCAGTGCGCCTCAGTGGCGGCGGGCAAACCGCTTGGATTAAATCTGCGCTTCCCTAGACCAACACAAACTGCATGTGTGTACCAATCAAATCAATAATATCGCCCTGCTTGAGCGCTTGTGCTTGCTCACCGATCAAGACGCCATTGAGCTTAGGGTATTGCTTACCTTCGACGTGGCGCAACATGTATTGCTCGGCTTGGCGCGTAATGGCCATCACTTGCGTGCCCGGGCTGCCGATCGTGGTGACGGGCTTGCTGACACTTAATTCCTTGCCGGCATTGGGGCCGTTCATCACGCGCACCTTGGCTTGCTGGGAAGGTTTGACGGCACCAGCGGCCGGATGGATGGCGGTAATTTGCGCATTTTTTTCCACCTGAAAGCGCAATTTGTACTTGCCGATGTCGATCACATCATCATGCTGCAACAAATGCTTTTTCACCGGCTGGCTGTTGACCATGGTGCCATTGGTGCTGCCGAGATCGAGCACAAACGAGCCGCTTGAGGCGGTATCGATGGCGGCATGCTGGCCACTGACGGTCAGATGGTCGATCACGATATCATTGCCGGGGCGACGCCCGACGGTCATCCGCGACTTGGTGATATTCACTTCCTGCTGTATCAAACCATTGAAGGTGACGATAATTTTCGCCATAGTTTTCTCATCATGTAAAACACAAAAATTATCGGGTCAGAAGACGACGCAGCCATGATGACTGCCCGACCTCGACTACTTTGAACAGCACGACGGAACAATTATCCTTGCCGCCTTCGGCATTGGCACAATCGACCAGCACGCGGCAGCAGCACGTCAAATCGTTTTGATGCCGCTGCAGGATGGCAGCGATCTCATCGGGCGTCAGCATATCGGTCAAGCCATCCGAACACAAGAGGTAGAGATCATCGGCCTGTACCGCATGCACCGTGATTTCCACGTCGATGTCATCTTGTGTGCCGACGGCACGGGTAATAAGATTTTTGATCGAAGAAAAACGCGCATCGGCTTCACTGATGAGGCCGGCATCGATTTGCTCCTGCAATACCGAATGATCATGGGTGAGCCGCGTCAGCGCAGCGGCGCGATACCGATAGGCGCGTGAATCACCGACATGAGCGAGCAGTAATTTATCATAGGAAAAGCAGGCCGTGACCACGGTCGTACCCATGCCTTGGCAAGCCGCATCGGTTTGCGACGCTTGCAGTACGCAGCGATTCGCCAATTCCACCGCTTCGAGCATCCAACGGGCCAGCGTGCGATCGGGCCAGCCTATCCGCAGCGACCACAAACCAGCCAAGCGCGCACATAAGTAATCAGTGATCAGGCGCGCACTCATGGCGCTGGCGACTTCGCCGGCGCGATACCCGCCCATACCATCGGCCAGCACGGCGCAGCCGTAATCGGCACAGACGATGATGGCGTCTTCATTATGCTCGCGCACGCGCCCAGTATCAGACAGCGCTGCGAATTGTAATACTTGCTGAGATGACATAGGTCAGTTACAGGGCGCTTGCTGTTAGCAGAATAATGTTTTTATTGTTTTACATCGTATCGGAATCAAATGGCATTGGACAGTGTGCCATAGCGAACATCGATACTAACAAAAAAGCCGCGACCAGCGCGGCTTTTTCACTTGCACAGTAACATTATTACAGCATAGCTTTCAACAAACGCGCCATTTCCGACGGGTTTTTAGTTGCTTTGATGCCGCATTCTTCCATGATGTCGAGCTTGGCTTGCGCCGTATCTGCACCACCGGAAATCAAGGCACCGGCATGACCCATGCGTTTGCCCGGAGGCGCAGTGACACCGGCGATGAAGCCGACCACTGGTTTTTTCATGTTGTCGCGTACCCAGTACGATGCATTGGCTTCATCCGGACCGCCGATTTCACCGATCATGATAACCGCATCGGTATCAGGATCATCATTAAACATGCGCATGATATCAATGTGTTTCAAACCATTGATAGGATCGCCGCCGATACCGACTGCCGACGATTGACCCAGACCGAGTGCGGTCAATTGACCGACTGCTTCGTAAGTCAAAGTACCGGAGCGCGAAACCACGCCGATACGACCCTTGCGGTGGATATGACCTGGCATGATACCGATCTTGATTTCATCGGGTGTGATCAAACCTGGGCAGTTCGGGCCGAGCAGCATAGTTTTGCTACCAGACTTAGCCATACGGTCTTTGAGCATCATCATGTCGCGCACAGGAATGCCTTCGGTAATGCAGATGGCCAAATCAAGGTCGGCTTCAACCGCTTCCCAGATGGCGGCAGCGGCACCGGCTGGCGGCACGTAGATCACCGAAACGGTAGCACCGGTGGCGGCTTTGGCTTCCGATACGTTGGCAAAAATAGGAATGCCTTCGAAATCTTCGCCGGCTTTCTTAGGATTAACACCAGCAACGAAACAGTTTTGGCCGTTCGCGTATTCGCGACACATGCGGGTATGGAACTGGCCGGTTTTGCCAGTGATACCCTGGGTGATGACTTTTGTATCTTTATTAATCAGGATGGACATTTTATTTCCTAGCAAATATTAAGCGTGAGCAGCAGCAGCAGCGACAACCTTTTGTGCGGCTTCTTCCATCGTGTCAGCGGCGATGATAGGCAAGCCGGAATCGGCCAGCATTTTCTTGCCGATGTCTTCGTTGGTGCCCTTCATGCGTACTACCAGCGGTACTTGCAAGGACACAGCTTTGGACGCCGTGATCACGCCTTCGGCGATCACGTCACAACGCATGATGCCACCGAAAATATTGACCAAGATCGCTTTCAGACCTGGGTTTTTCAACATGATCTTGAAGGCTTCTGTCACTTTTTCTGCCGTCGCACCACCACCTACGTCGAGGAAGTTGGCTGGTTCGCCGCCGAACAATTTGATGGTATCCATCGTCGCCATGGCCAGACCAGCACCATTGACCAGGCAACCGATATTACCGTCGAGGGAAATATAGGCGAGGTCAAATTTAGAGGCTTCGATTTCGGCCGGATCTTCTTCATCCAGATCGCGGTAAGCGACGATTTCCGGTTGACGGAACAAGGCGTTGGCATCGAAATTGAATTTCGCATCAAGAGCGATGACTTTACCGGAACCGGTCAAGATCAAAGGATTGATCTCAGCCAGCGAGCAATCGGTCGCCATGAAAGCTTTGTACAAACCTTGCAACTGTACGCGGGCGTCCGCGATCGAGCCTTCAGGCACACCGATTTTGCGCGAGATATCGTCGGCTTCAGCATCTTGCAAGCCAGCTGTTGGATCAATCGCTACCGAGTGCAACAGTTCCGGGTGGGATTCTGCCACTTCTTCAATGTCCATGCCGCCTTCGCTCGAAGCCATCAAGACCACGCGTTGGCTGATCCGGTCGGTGACCATACTGACATACAATTCTTTAGCAATATCGGCACCTTCTTCGATCAGCAAGCGACGTACTTTCTGACCTTCCGGGCTAGTCTGGTGCGTTACCAGTTGCATGCCGAGAATCGCTTCGGCGTATTCGCGTACTTGTTCCAGTGACTTCGCTACTTTCACGCCGCCGCCTTTACCGCGACCGCCTGCATGAATTTGCGCTTTCACGACCCAGACTGGTCCGCCCAGGGTTTCCGCTGCCTTGACAGCTTCATCAACGGACAAGCATGGGATACCGCGCGGTACTGTCACTCCGAATTGACGGAGGATTTCTTTACCCTGATACTCATGGATTTTCATACGACTTCCCTTCAGACACTGAGGTATAAATAATTAAACAAACAAACTAGCTGGGTGATTTTGCATCGGGCGTGCTGCTGGCCCAACGCGGGTAATATTGAACAACGGCTGGACCATCGAGGCGCAGCGAATGACAACGTTGTAATTGAAACGGTCGCACCGCATCGCTGCCATCGGCTGCATCGCTGGCGCTGTCGCGGGTGGCCAGAACCTCACCGGCGAAGGCTTGCACCGCGGCCGTCGGCAAAATTTGCGCCAATTCCGTCAAATGGGTGCAGCCGAGTATGCCACCCAAGTGCAAGCGCACGCCGTGGCGGAATTGCTGCAGTAAATTCAGACCGATGAGCTTTTTATAATCAGGCGTAATCGCTTCGCAAAAGCCGGGATACGGCACTGCGACCGAAACGGCGGCGGCATCGACGACATTGAATTGCACATCGATGGTGACGCGCAGATGTAAATCATGCAAGGCTTCGCCACATGGCCGCACGCCCGAGGCGAGCGCGATATCGCGGGTTTTATGGTCGGTAATATGGGCGTCAAGATCCCACAAGCCGTCGTCGCGAGCGTACGCAGCTATACTGATGGCACGCGTATGTTTCAACGTGCGTGGAGATGTTGATGGTAGAAAGGGCATCATGCCTTGCTGGCGGCTATCACTATAAGGAGCCACATTGCGCGTCGTCATCGCAGTTTCTACGATAACAGCCGCTCTTGCGGCCTTGCAAAAAACCTCAGAATTCTAGCACAGCTGGCTGGGGAACTCACTGCCTGTCGGCTTTTTTTACATTTCCAGCCGCGGATGTAGCATTATTGATCATCTTCGTCGCGCGGCGCACGCATGGCCAGTTGTACCGCTTTGCCGGAAAAACCACGCTGCTGCAGGAAGCGGCTATGCCGCATGCGCTCGTTCTGATCGAGCGGCGCGGCAGGAAATTTCCTGTGCAAGACAGAAATAGCGCGCGCGCCCTCACCCTCACTCAATTGTTCGCGTATTCGCGCCAAGTCTTCGCCCTCCAGCGCATGGGTCTGCAACTCGGCGAGAATGCGATAATTGCCATAGCGTGCAGAGCGTCGGTTCACCAAGGAATCAGAAAACCGTTGATCCGACATGAAATCGGCCGCAGCCAGCCAGTTCAGCACCATGTCGAGTTCTTCGGCATCGGCCGCATGGGGCGATAATTTACGTCGCAATTCGCTGCGGCTATGCTCGCGCATAGACAAATAGCGTAAAGCGCGGCCCTTGAGACTCAGTGTTGGTTTCATTAATTACTGCTTGCCAATAAAAAGGCCGACAATCCCGATCGAAGTGGAATTGCCGGCCAAAACTTTCAAATCAAATTAACTTAGCTTAGCTTAGCTTAGCTTAGCTTACGCCGCTGCGACAGGCGCTGCCGTTTGCAAAGGCGGTGGCAACAAAGGTACGTTCAAATGGGCGCGGACTTTGTTTTCAATTTCATACGCCAATGCTGGACGTTCTCTGAGGAAATTACGTGCATTATCTTTACCCTGACCGATGCGTTCGCCATTATAGCTATACCATGCACCAGCTTTTTCGATGATTTTCGCATCGGCCCCGAGATCGAGGATTTCACCTTCGCGTGAAGTGCCTTCCCCATAAAGAATATCGAAATGCGCTTCTTTAAATGGTGGCGCGACTTTATTTTTGACGACTTTCACCTTGGTTTCATTGCCAATCACTTCATCGCCCGATTTGATCGAACCGGTACGACGGATATCGAGGCGCACCGAAGCGTAGAACTTGAGCGCATTGCCGCCGGTGGTGGTTTCCGGGCTGCCGAACATGACGCCGATTTTCATACGGATTTGGTTAATGAAAATCACCAAAGTATTAGTACGTTTGATACTGCCTGTCAGCTTGCGCAGCGCTTGCGACATCAGACGCGCTTGCAGACCCGGCAAGGAATCACCCATATCGCCTTCGATTTCAGCACGCGGCGTGAGCGCGGCGACCGAATCGATGACGATCAGATCAACACTGCCCGAGCGTACCAGGGCGTCAGTGATTTCCAATGCCTGTTCGCCAGTATCTGGTTGCGAAATCAGTAATTCATTGAGATTGACGCCAAGCTTTTGCGCATAACCGACATCAAGCGCATGTTCGGCATCGATAAAGGCGCAAGTGCCGCCGATTTTCTGCATTTCTGCAATAGCTTGCAGGGTCAAGGTCGTTTTACCCGATGATTCCGGACCGTAAATTTCAACAACTCGGCCGCGTGGCAAACCACCGACGCCAAGCGCGATATCGAGGCCGAGTGAACCGGTCGAAACCACTTGAATTTCTTCCACCACGGCACCATCAGCCATGCGCATGACGGAACCCTTGCCGAATTGCTTCTCGATTTGTGCCAGCGCTGCGGCCAGCGCCTTGCTCTTTTCTGAGCTGTTGTCAGATTTCTTATCGTCCATACATTCTTTCATTCAATAAGCAGCCGGTGGAAAACAACACAGAGATGTTTTTCCGCGTTTTGCAGTACTGTATAAAAAAACAGTGATTTATGCAAGCGACTTTTACAAACTGTGCGAATTCCACCCAGACTGACTATCTTACCAACAGTTCTGTCAGCGCGCAGGCCTTGCATAGACGATGCTTGAAAAATCATCGACACAGCGGTAAAGTTTTCCTATTGCGGTCAATTTCGCGAGGATGCAATGAGCACAACTCTCTTGTTCAAACATATCAAAAGCTGCATCGCTTTAGCTTTAAAACAATGCGGCGCGGCACATGGTCGCAGTCGCGAAGCCGAACATTCCGCGATTTCGCCAGACCCGTTACGCCGCCCCTTCGCCGAAGTACTGCGCACGATGCCAGATGTAGGGATAGATGCTGATTTTAATTGCCGAAATGAAATTACGAATTAGCCAAATGACTCGCTTTTTAGTCGATACGAATGTCATCAGCGAACACCGCAAGGGCAATAAAGCCAATGCCGGCCTGAAACAATTTTGGCGTGAGGTCGATCCCGAGACGGTGTATTTATCCGTACACACCATCGGTGAAATTCGTGCCGGCATCGTAAACATTTCTAAGCGTGGCGATTGCTATCAAGCCGGTGTAGTAGACCAATGGCTCAGTCACATCCTGCGCGACTATGCCCAACGGATTTTTCCATTTGACCTTGACTGCGCTCAGTTATGGGGGCAATTGATGGCTAAACATAAACAACATCCGGTCGACAAACAGATTGCCGCGATTGCGCTCGTCTATGGCATGGATCTCGTTACGCGCAATGTTGCGGATTGCGCCGGCACTGGCGTGACCGTGATCAATCCGTTTGTGTCTGATTGACCCCTGCCTGCTCCAAGCTGCGTAACACTGTTCTGTCTTGGTACAGTTGTTCCATTCGCAAGCGCCCGAGCATCACAGAATAAACGCATATAAATCAGAGACTTAACTCCAGGATAACGAGTGGCATGCATTGTGCGTCAAAGCAACGTGCAGGACAGTTCGCATTCCCTATCTGATAACCATCTGGAGACGACAATGATTTATGCTGCACCGGGCGCTGCTGGCGCTAAAGTTCAATTCAAAAGCAAGTACGACAATTTCATCGGCGGCAAATGGGTCGCCCCGGTCAAGGGTGTGTATTTTGACGTGGTCACCCCGATCACTGGCTTGGTGTTCACGCAGGCCGCCCGTTCCGGTGCGGAAGATATTGAACTCGCTCTCGACGCTGCCCATGCCGCCGCCGATAAGTGGGGCCGGACTTCGGCCGCCGAACGGTCGAATATATTGTTGAAAATTGCCGATCGTCTCGAAGCCAATTTGGAACTGCTGGCCTATGCCGAGACCATCGACAATGGCAAACCGATACGCGAAACACTCAATGCCGATATTCCGCTGACCATCGATCACTTCCGCTACTTCGCCGGCTGTGTGCGCGCCCAAGAAGGCGGTTTGAGCGATCTCGATGAAAACACCGTGGCGTATCACTTCCATGAGCCGCTCGGGGTGGTCGGTCAAATCATTCCATGGAATTTTCCGATTCTGATGGCCGCTTGGAAGCTGGCCCCCGCCATCGGTGCCGGTAACTGCGTGGTGCTCAAACCAGCCGAATCGACACCGATCAGTATCTTGATCATGGCCGAATTGATCGCCGATTTGCTGCCACCGGGTGTGCTCAATATCGTCAATGGCTACGGGCGCGAAGCCGGCATGCCCTTGGCAACCAGCCGCCGTATCGCCAAGATTGCCTTCACCGGTTCGACCTCGACCGGACGTATGATCGCTCAGGCCGCGGCCAATAATCTGATTCCGGCGACGCTGGAATTGGGCGGAAAATCACCGAATGTATTTTTTGCCGACGTCGCGCAAAAAGATGATGCGTTTTTTGATAAAGCCATCGAAGGCTTGGTACTGTTCGCTTTCAACCAAGGCGAGGTGTGCACCAGCCCATCGCGCGCACTGATACACGAATCGATTTACGATGAATTCATGGAACGTGCTTTGCCGCGCGTACGTGCGATCAAGCAGGGTAACCCACTCGATACCGATACCATGCTCGGAGCGCAAGCCTCGAAAGAGCAAATGACCAAGATCATGTCGTATCTCGACCTCGGCCTACAAGAAGGTGCCGAACTACTGGTCGGCGGCGCACGCGCGCAGATGAGTGGAGAACTGGAACAAGGCTATTACATCCAGCCGACCATGTTCAAAGGTCATAATAAGATGCGTATTTTCCAAGAAGAGATTTTCGGCCCGGTACTGGCCGTGACCACCTTCAAAGATGAAGCCGATGCGCTGGCGATTGCCAACGATACGCCTTACGGCCTCGGTGCCGGCGTCTGGAGCCGCGATGGCAATGTTGCTTATCGTATGGGCCGCGGCATTAAAGCCGGCCGCGTCTGGACCAACTGCTACCATGCTTATCCGGCGCATGCCACCTTCGGCGGTTACAAGGAATCAGGTATCGGTCGCGAAACCCATAAGATGATGTTAGATCATTACCAGCAAACTAAGAATCTTTTGGTCAGCTACAGCGAAAACAAGCTCGGCTTCTTCTGATTCCATCGCCGCTATAGATGCTGTTTTAGTTTTGCGGGGACACCACTTGTCCCTGCTTTTTTTTGGGAGCAGAGGATGGTTGACAAAGTCATTGCGACACCAGCGGCCTTGGAGCTGATCGCTTTCTTGCAGCAGAAACACGGGGCGCTGATGTTTCATCAGTCCGGTGGCTGCTGCGATAACAGCGCGGCCAATTGCTATTTGCCAGGGGAATTGACCATCGGTGCCGGCGATGTTTATCTCGGCGAGATAGGCGGCGTATCGTTTCACATCGGTATTTCACAATATCAGCATTGGAAACACACGCAATTGATCATCGATGTCATCGATGGTTACGGCGGCACCTTGTCGCTCGAAGGTCCGGAAGGGAAGGCCTTTCATACCCGCTCAAGGGTGTTTGAGCAAGCCGAACTGGACGAACTGAGTCAAGACCCGGCTTGGCTGGCGGCGTGTCGATAGGCATGGACTGCAGCAAGGACATCGGCTTGCCAGCTTGTCGGGCCGCGCATTCTGGGCGATAATCAGGCCCATGACCGATATCTCTACACTCCCCCCCTTGCCCGACCGCCTGTCGATCGACCCACGCAGCCCCCACCATGTGCGCGCCATCTTCGAACATGATGTCGGTATCCGTTTCAATGATAAAGAACGTCTCGACGTCGATGAATATTGCATCAGCGAAGGCTGGATCAAAGTGTCCGGCGGTAAAGCGCTGGACCGTAAAGGCCAACCGATGTCGATCAAATTAAAAGGTAAAGTCGAAGCGTTCTACCGCTGATCGCCGACTGTCATTGTAGGCGGCCGATCTGTATGCCGCTGTTTCCCCTGCTCTCGCGGTGCCCGGCACCGCAGCTCCTCCCTTGTTCGATAAAGATCCCATGACCACACCAGAACTCGCGTTTCGCGCGACCACGGAGCAAGCCTGCGCCTGGCTCACGCAACAAACCGGTACGCCATGGAATTTGGCGCGCTTGCTCGAGCATCAGCTCACGCCCTATGTTTGGCTCGATTACGACAGTGCGCATGCGGCCTTATTCGGCGACGCCAATGGCGGCTATGCGGCACCGATTTTTTTCCTCGACGATATCACCCACTTGGCCAGTGGTGCGGCGGATGTACAAATCACCATGACCAAGGATAGCGACAAACTGGTCGTCAGTTTACCGCCCCCGGGCTGGCGGCGTGCCTTGCATGAGCTGCGTTTTCAAAAGTCGGACTTGCAGCGCTTGCACAAGCAATGGCAAGCAGCGCTGGCCGCTGCTGCTGCGCCGGTGGCCGTCAGCGTGACTGAAACCCAGCATGGCTTGCTGCGCGCCGAAGTGTTGTCGGTGTTTGCCGGTTTGCTGAAAATCGATTTGGCGCAAGCGCTCGATGCCGGCGGCGGTATTTTCGGCGATGAAGGTGCACGCATCAAAGCCAGTACCCGCAAAGGGAAAAAGAAAATCGAATGGTCACCGGTGACCTTGGCACTCGGCTTCAATGAAGTCTACCGGGTACCGCTGGGGCAGTTGTCGCGCCGCTTTGAAGATCAGGTCTTGCTGCATCCTTGGCAATATGCGTGGCAACGCTCGCTCGATTTATTGGGTAAATAGGCGCGCCACCCTTGCCTGCGCCAGTTATTCACGCATGGGCGCGATTCCATCGCGGGTTAAATTAGGTAGAATGGGCGTATCGCTTTCGCTGCTTATTCCACATGAACTTACCTGACTTTCGTTCGCCGCACATGCTCACGGCACATATCCAAAGCACCTTGGATTTTTACGAACCGCATTGTGTCGACCCTAGCGGCGGTTTTTATCACTTTTTCCAAGATGATGGCCAAGTCTATGACCGCCACACCCGTCACTTGGTCAGCAGCACGCGCTTCATCTTCAATTATGCGATGGCATGTCGTCACTTCGGTCGCAGCAGCGATCACGCCAAGCTCATGCATGGGCTGCGCTTCTTGCGCGACGTGCATCGCCATCCAGATAGTGGTGCCTATGCCTGGGAATTACGTTGGGAGAATTCTGAAAAAACCGTCATCGACGACGACAACCACTGCTATGGTCTGGCCTTTGTATTGCTCGCTTATGCGCATGCGCTGATGGCCGGCGTGGCTGAAGCGCAGCAGTGGATGGATGAAAGCTTCGATCTGATGGAGCAGCATTTTTGGCAAGCCGAGTACGGCTTGTATGCCGATCAGTGCAAGGCCGACTGGTCGCAGCGCGCGCCCTACCGCGGCCAGAATGCGAATATGCACGCCTGCGAAGCCATGCTGGCCGCGTATCAAGCCAGCGGCGAGCGCCGCTATCTGCTGCGGGCCGAACTGCTGGCCGAGCACATCGTCAATCGCCAAGCCGACTTGGCCGCTGGTTTGATCTGGGAACACTATCATGCCGATTGGAGCATAGACTGGGATTACAACCGCGATGACCGCGCCAATCTGTTTCGCCCCTGGGGATTCCAACCGGGCCATCTGACCGAATGGGCCAAACTCTTGTTGATACTCGAGCGCCATCGTGATGCGCTCGACGGCCGCGGCGACTGGCTGCTGCCACGCGCGATGGCCTTGTTTGATACCGCGCTCGAGATGGCCTGGGACCGGCAACACCTAGGTATTCATTACGGCTTCGATCCGGCCGGGGCAATTTGTGATGGCGATAAATATTTCTGGGTACAAGCCGAAAGTTTTGCCGCCGCCGCTCTGCTGGCGATACGTAGCGGCCACGCCCATTACTGGGATTGGTATGACAAAATCTGGGCCTATAGCTGGCAGCATTTTGTTGATCACCGGCATGGTGCTTGGTACCGCGTACTCAGCGCCGACAACCGCAAACTCTCCAGCCACAAAAGCCCGGCGGGCAAGGTCGATTACCACACCATGGGGGCGTGTTATGAAGTACTTGATGCCATGAAGCAAGCAAACCAGCGGTCGGACTGAGCTTTACCCTGCCAAGCTCGCTCACAACTCGCGCATCATGACTTGCGAAGTAACATGAAAACCCTGGCGCTCAAAAAACCGATGCGCCTGATGATTGCCTATTCCGCTTTCGAGGAACACGCGGGTACGCCCCTCAGCGGCCAGACGTGCCGCCAGCGCCTCGAGAAATTGCTGCGCCACGCCTAGTCCACGCCACTGCGGCGCAATGAGAAAATCATCGAGCACGGCGTAAGCTCGCGTGCTGCCGCCGTAACTTAAAAAAGCAATCCCAGCCAGTTCCGTGCCGCAGTGGGCACAGACCACTTCGGCGGAAAAATCTTGCTGTTGCCTTTGAGCAGCTATTTGTCGCACTTCCTCAATCAGCAAGGCGCGCAAATTCGGCTGCCACACGCCGGGGGCGAGCGCCCGCCCACCCTGTAATTCGGCATGCGAGATATAGTCAGCCTGGGCGTTGGCACAGAAAAAATCGGCAATTTGCTCGGCACTGGCGCTGCCACCAAGCTGCAGGAGCGGCTTGATGTGCTTGTTTGCGCTGTTATTGGTATGTTGGGACATGGCGACACTCACGGATAAAAAAATCGGCGCGGCTGGCGATGCTGATGATCTGCGTCAAAACTTGGCTGCAGTAATGTGCACGAGCAAAATTTTTCAGCGAATTCAAGGTCAAATTGGTATACAGTTGAGCGATGATAAGAATAAGCATAAGCTTAGGCAAGTGCATAGTGTAACAAATAAAATACCGTTCAGGAAAAGCATAAAAAGCGCTATGCACACACTGTTGCAGGCGATCAATTCTATTCCTGATTATGAGACAACTTCACCATTGAAATCACCATGCGTATCCTGCTAGCAGAAGATGACAGCGTTTTGGCCGACGGCCTGACCCGCTCGCTGCGCCAATCCGGCTATGCCACCGATTGCGTCAATAACGGCGAAGAAGCCGATACCGCCTTGACGACGCAAGACTTTGATTTACTCATTCTCGATCTCGGCTTGCCCAGACTGAGCGGCTTGGAAGTCTTGCGCCGCCTGCGTGCGCGTAACTCGCACTTACCGGTACTGATATTGACGGCGGCCGATTCGGTCGAGCAGCGCGTCAAGGGCCTCGATCTCGGGGCCGACGATTACATGGCCAAACCATTCGCGCTGTCGGAGTTGGAAGCACGCGTGCGCGCGCTCACGCGGCGCGGTGCCGGCGGTGGGCCAACCGTGATCAAGCATGGTCCGCTCAGTTATGATCAGGTTGGCCGTATCGCTTACATCCATGAACAGATGCTCGATTTATCGGCGCGTGAGCTCGGTTTACTTGAGGTGCTGTTACAACGCACCGGGCGTCTGGTTTCCAAGGATCAGTTGGTCGACCACTTGTGTGAATGGGGTGAAGAAGTCAGCAATAATGCCATCGAAGTGTATGTGCATCGCTTGCGTAAAAAAATAGAAATCGATGGCGTGCGCATCGCCACGGTACGCGGCCTCGGATATTGTTTGGAAAAATATTTCGTCGCCCCGCGCAGCAGCGTGATCGATATCGATCAACCATGAAGCTGCCGCCCAGCGTTGATCCGGCTGCTGGCGTCGCTGGCGTCGAGAACATTTTGCTGCAGCCGCCGGAAGAAAAAATCCAGCGTTCTTTGTTCGGCGAAATTCTCGACTGGATGCTGGCACCCTTGTTATTGCTCTGGCCGATGAGCATCGCCATTACCTATCTGGTTGCCAAATCCATCGCCAATCAACCGTTCGACCGCGCCCTTGAAGATAAAGTCTTGGTGCTGTCACAACAGGTCAAAGCCAGCGAGTCGCTCACAATCGGGCCGCTGAATAAAATTGCACGTGATATTTTACGCGCCGACGATCTCGATAATCTGTTTTTTCAGCTGCGCAGTAACGGCACTATTATCGACGGCGACAAGGAAATTCCGCTGCCGGATGAGGAAGACAAGCCGGCCAACGGCGGCATACAACTGCGCACTTTCAACCTGCACGGCATCGACCTGCGGGTCGCGTATGCCTATGTCGAACGGCGTATCGGTGCCACCCACGAGTCGCAGCAAATTCTGATACAAGTCGGTGAAACGCTGGAAAAGCGTGCAGTCTTGGCGAATGAAATCATCAAGGGGGTAGTACTGCCACAATTCATTATTTTACCGGTCGCCTTGGCCTTGGTGTGGTTTGCGCTCAGCCGCGGTCTGTCACCCTTGGCCGAATTACAGCAGCGCATACGCTTGCGCCGGCCCGATGATTTAAGCCCCATCGATGCCCGTTCGGTGCCGGAAGAAATCACCCCGCTGGTGACCTCCTTGAATGATATGCTGGCCCGCGTGGCCCTGACCATAGATAGTCAAAAACGTTTCATCGCCGATGCCGCACATCAGATGAAAACCCCATTAGCCGGTATGCGCATGCAATCCGAACTGGCCTTGCGTCAAACTGACCAAGCAGAAATCCACCGCTCACTGCTGCAGTTATCGACCAGTTCCGAAGCCGCTACCCGCCTCATCAACCAGTTGCTCACCATGGCCAGAGCTGAGAATCAGAGCAGTGCCAGCCAAGCTCGCGAACTGATCAATCTCAACGAACTGGCCATGCATACGGTGCGCGATTGGATTCCCGCCTCGTTTGCCAAAAAAATCGACCTCGGCTTCGAGCAACCGGATTTCGCCATCAATCTGTTCGCCTATCCGGTGATGCTGCGCGAAATGCTCAGCAATTTAATCGACAATGCGATTCGCTACACGCCCTCGGGACACAGCGTCACGGTCCGTGTGGCGCTCAATGAAGAGCAAGCCTTGGCGCTGTTGGAAGTGGAAGACAATGGCCCCGGCATCGTCGAGGCCGAACGCGAACGGGTATTCCAACGTTTTTACCGCATCCTCGGCAGCAATGTTCAAGGCAGCGGCTTGGGTTTGGCGATCGTGCGGGAAATCGTGCAGCAGCATGCGGCCCACATAGTAATCAGCGATAACCCGAACCACCAAGATAGCGACTTCCCCGGCTGTACCTTTCGTATCGCCTTTCCCCTCAAGCCGTTTGAGGATGCTTCTGAACGGAGTAGCTGAATGCGCTTTCTTGCTGCTGCAGCGCCACATTACTGGCGTCGTACCAAACGCCTGACCAGCATCCTGCTGCTGTGCTGGCTGGGGCTCACTTTCGGCTGCCTGTTTTTTGCCCGTGAGTTGGCAGACATCACTTGCTTCGGCTGGCCCTTGTCGTTTTACATGGCCGCACAAGGTCTCACGCTCAGCTATGTGCTGCTGCTGGCGGTATATTCACTAGGCATGCACTGGATTACTCGTCGCAAAGGCCAGCATTGATGTCACAAAAAAAATTCACGCAAAAACTGCGGCTGTATTACCTCTGGTACACCTTATTGTTTTTCATCGTCCTCATCAGCTTGGCGATACTCGAAAAAGAAGGTATGCCGCGCGCTTGGATCGGCTATTTGTTCATGTTCGTGACGATAGTCATTTACGCCGGCATAGGGGTACTCTGTCGCACCGCCGATATCAGTGAGTATTATGTCGCCGGGCGACGCGTGCCGGCCGTCTTCAACGGCATGGCCACCGCCGCCGACTGGATGTCGGCGGCGAGCTTCCTCAGTCTGGCTGGCGGTTTGTATTTGCAAGGCTTTGATGGTCTGGCTTATATCGTCGGCTGGACCGGCGGATTTTGTTTGGTGGCGATGTTGATCGCACCTTACATTCGCAAATTCGGCCAGTACACGATTGCCGATTTTCTCGGCAGCCGATTCGCCGGACCTGACAATACCAACTTGGTGCGGATACTGGCGGTACTGGCGACGGTGTTCATTTCTTTCATCTATGTGGTGGCGCAAATTTACGGTGTCGGCTTGATCACCTCACGGTTTACCGGCGTTGATTTTTCCGTCGGCATTTTTCTCGGCTTAGCCAGCATTTTGGTATGCTCGTTTTTGGGCGGCATGCGCGCCATCACCTGGACCCAGGTGGCGCAATACATCATCATCTTGATCGCTTTCATGATTCCGGTTGGCTGGCTGGCGGCCAAATTGAGCGACAATCCGGTACCGCAGTTATCTTATGGTGCCTTCTTGCCGAAGCTGGTGGAAATCGAAAAACGCTTCGCCGCCGACCCGAAAGAACAGCAGGTACGAGCGATTTACCGCCAGCGCGCCGATGCCTTGCAAACAAAAATTTTGGCCTTGCCGGCGTCTTGGGGCAGCGGCCGCGAAGAATTGGAAGGCGAACTCGAACGTTTGAAATCGGGTAGCGGCAACCTGATCGCAGTGAAGAATGCCAGCCGCCTGTTGGCTGATTATCCCAGCTCGCCGGAGTTGGCACGGCTGCGTTGGAATGAGATCCGGCAGTCTTACTTGGCCAAAGCCGAACCGGGCTTTTCACAATACACCCCGTATGCGGCCAAAAGCGCGGCAGAATCAGATATCCGCCGGAATAATTTCATGGCTCTGGTGTTATGTCTGATGATGGGCACAGCCGCCTTGCCCCATGTACTCACGCGTTATTACACCACGCCCTCGGTGAGCGAGAGTCGCGATTCGGTGTTTTGGTCGCTGTTCTTCATCATGTTGCTCTACCTGACGATTCCGGCGCTGGCTATCTTGGTTAAATATGATATCTACACTTCCTTGGTCGGCAGTGAATTTTCCAAACTGCCGTCTTGGGTTACTTACTGGGCCAACATCGACAAGATCAATCCTTTGGTGAGTATCATCGATGTCAATCATGACGGCATCGTTCAGTTGTCGGAAATTATCATCGACGGCGACATCATCGTGCTGGCCATGCCCGAGATTGCCGGTCTGCCCTATGTGGTGTCGGGATTGGTAGCGGCCGGTGGCTTGGCGGCGGCGCTGTCGACCGCCGATGGTTTGCTGCTGACGATTTCAAATTCCCTGTCGCACGATATTTATTACAAAATCATCGATCCGAGCGCCTCGACGCAAAAACGGGTGACGATTTCCAAGTTGTTTCTGCTCGTCGTCGCCCTCTTCGCCGCCTATGTCGCCTCGCTCAAACCGGCCGACATCCTGTCCTTGGTCGGTGCCGCTTTTTCGGTCGCCGCCTCGGCGCTGTTTCCCGCACTGGTATTGGGCATTTTTTGGAAGCGCGCGAACCATCAAGGTGCAATCGCCGGCATCATCAGCGGATTTTCGGTCTGTGTACTTTACATGCTCATCACTCACCCTTGGTTCGGCGGCAGCATCAACAACCAGTGGTGGCATATCGCACCAATTTCGGCCGGCGTGTTCGGTGTCCCGGCCGGTTTTCTGTGCATGTTGCTAGTGAGTCTGTGGACACCCGCGCCCGACCAACGCACGCTCGAGCTGATTGACTATATTCGCGCCCCCTGATCGTGCGACTGCTGGCACGCTTCTTGATACAGTAATACTTACCCGAACTCGCGGAAATTGATATGGAAAAATTTTTCAACGAAATGACTGCCCAAGCAGTCGGCACTGCCGATGCAACCCGCGAACATTATCGCCCATTCTGTAACTGGCTCAAGCAGCAAAGCCCGGAGCGTCTGCAGGCCAAACGCGCTGAAGCCGATCTGACCTTTCGCCGCGTCGGGATTACCTTCGCCGTCTACGGCGATGACGCCGGCACCGAACGCTTGATTCCCTTTGATATCATTCCGCGCATCATTCCAGCCCAGGAATGGCAACAGTTACAAGCTGGTTTGGTACAGCGTGTACAAGCGCTCAATATGTTCATTCATGATATCTATCACGATCAAAACATCATCAAAGCCGGTTTGATTCCACCCGAACAAATCTATAAAAATGCCCAGTATCGCCCGGAAATGCAGGGTATTTCAGTGGCCTCTGATATTTACGCACATATCGCCGGGGTCGACATCGTGCGCGCCGGTGCCGGTGAGTTCTATGTGCTGGAAGATAATTTGCGTGTTCCTTCAGGCGTGTCATACATGTTGGAAGACCGCAGGATGATGATGCGGCTGTTCCCTGAGTTATTCGCCAATAATAAAATCGCACCGGTCGATCATTATCCCGATATGTTGCTCGACAATTTGCGTTCGGTCGCACCGATCGGCGTCGATAATCCGACCGTGGTGGTGATGACGCCGGGAATGTATAACTCGGCCTACTTCGAGCATGCCTTCTTGGCGCAACAAATGGGGGTGGAGTTGGTGGAAGGGCAGGACTTGTTCGTCAACGAGAATGCCGTTTATATGCGCACCACGCGCGGCCCCAAACGCGTCGATGTCATCTATCGCCGGGTCGATGATGATTTTCTCGATCCGCTGGCGTTCCGCCCCGACTCCTCACTCGGCGTGCCGGGCCTGTTATCGGTGTATCGAGCCGGCCGCGTCACGCTGGCCAATGCCATAGGCACCGGCGTGGCCGATGACAAATCGATCTATCCGTATGTGCCGGACATGATCAAGTTTTATCTGACAGAGCAGCCGATACTCAATAACGTGCCAACCTATCAATGCCGCAAGCCGGAAGACTTGGCCTATACCCTGGCCCACTTATCCGAACTGGTGGTGAAAGAGGTGCATGGTGCCGGTGGTTACGGCATGCTGGTCGGCCCGGCCTCAAGCAAGCAACAGATTGAAGATTTCCGCCAGCGTCTGCTGGCCAAGCCGGATGGCTATATCTCTCAGCCGACCTTGGCACTGTCGTCCTGCCCGACCTTCGTCGAGCAAGGCATCGCACCCCGCCACCTCGATTTGCGTCCCTTCGTCTTATCCGGCAAAACCATTTCCATGGTGCCGGGCGGTTTGACCAGGGTGGCACTGGAGGAAGGCTCGCTGGTGGTGAACTCGTCGCAAGGCGGCGGCACCAAAGACACCTGGGTGCTGCAAGAGTAAGCGCACACAGAAAAATAAGCTGATTTTTTTCCGCTCTGCGCGGTCGATTATTTTAGAAAGAATACTTATGCTGAGCCGAACCGCCGATCACTTATTCTGGATGGCACGTTATACCGAACGCGCCGAAAACACGGCACGAATGCTCGATGTGAATATGCAAACGTCGATGTTGCCGCAATCGGCGCAAAATGCTGAACAAGGCTGGCGCGCCATGCTCGGCATTTCCGAGCTCGAAACCGCCTTCGACCACCAATATGGCATGTTGACTAAGGCTGACGTGCTCGATTTCATGGTGCGCGATCCGATGAATCCATCTTCGATTGCCACCTGTCTGAAGGAAGCACGTGAAAACGCACGTGCCGTGCGCGGTACCCTGACTACCGAAGTGTGGGAAACCCAGAACGCAACCTGGCTGGAAATGCAGGAAAAACTCAACAGCGGCATGCTGGAACAAGATCCCAGCCAATTCTTTGAATGGGTTAAATTTCGTTCGCATCTCTCGCGCGGCGTCACCCTCGGTACCATGCTCAAAGACGAAGCCGTGCATTTTATTCGACTCGGCACCTTTCTCGAACGGGCCGACAATACCGCTCGTATTCTTGATGTGAAATTTCACGGCGTGGCAGAGGCCGAGCACGGTCGCCAAGTCATGCAGCGCGATTTTTATTACTGGGCGGCCTTGCTGCGCTCGGTGTCGGGCTTTGAAATTTACCGCAAAGTATATCGCGATGTGATTACCCCGGAACGGGTAGCCGAATTGCTGATGCTGCGCGGTGATATGCCGCGCTCGCTGTTGGCTTGCATGGATGAAGTGGTTGCCAATCTGGCTGAAGTGCGCAATGATTTGTCAGCCGACAGCGAACGCTTTGCCGGGAAATTGCATGCCGATTTAAAATTCGCCCGTATCGATGATATTCTCGAAGCCGGCCTGCACGACAGTCTCAAACAATTTTTGGAAAACATTTTCGAGCTGGGCAATCGCATAGGGCGCGATTTTCTGGTTCCCTGCGCGACCTGAACGCCGGAACATTTAAATCATGCAACTACTCATTCAGCATCAGACCACTTACCGCTACTCGCTTGCCTCGACGTATACGATACAACAGTTGCGTTTGACGCCGCGCGCCGAATCGCACCAGCGTATCGTCGAGTGGCGCTTGCAAACGGCCGGGAGTAAGCAAGCCTTCCTCGATGCCTATGGTAATCAGTCACATATGCTCACTACCAGCGGCCTGCATTCTGAAGTCAATATCCTCGCCGAAGGCGTAGTCGATGTCAGCGCCCCACCGTATGGGCGCATCACCGATGCCGAACAATTTTCGCCGCTGGTGTTTACGGTGGCGACTCGGCTGACCGAGTCCAGTCCCGCGATCACGGCTTTCGCCCAGCAGCATTTGCCGCAGATCGGCGCGGCTGGTAGCCGCGACTTACTCGTGCTGGCCGAGCAGATCCAACAAGCTGTCGCTTACCGCAGCGGTACCACCATCGTCACCAGCACGGCCGACGAAGCGCTGGCCCAAGGCTTGGGCGTGTGTCAAGATCATGCCCATCTGTTTCTGGCTTGTTGCCACGTGCGCGGCATTCCGGCGCGCTATGTGTCTGGCTATATCGACCCGGAAACCAGCGGCCACGCCGACAGCCATGCTTGGGTTGATGTTTGGGCTGATGATCATGGCTATCATGGCTGGATCAGCATCGATGTCACGCATGCGCGTTTGATGAATGACAGTTACTGCCGCTTGGCGATCGGGCGCGATTATGATTCGGCCGCACCGGTACGCGGCGTGCGCCGCGGTGGTGGCAGTGAAACCTTGAGCGTCTCGGTACACGTGCGGCCACGCTGATTCGCCGCCTACACCTGCCCGGCTTGAGGTAAAATCAAGCCTTCACGTTTTTCAGCAAAATTATTTGCTCTATTTTCAAGATGACTTACTGTGTTGGCATACGCCTC
The DNA here is from genome assembly GCF_035019605.1 of Undibacterium sp. 5I2. Classification (NCBI taxonomy): domain Bacteria; kingdom Pseudomonadati; phylum Pseudomonadota; class Betaproteobacteria; order Burkholderiales; family Oxalobacteraceae; genus Undibacterium; species Undibacterium sp. 5I2. Next base: position 21,188 of record NZ_JASJVS010000053.1, read on the forward strand.
GACGCCGGGCTGGTTTTCCTCTCTGATTCACGCACCAATGCTGGGGTGGATCAAGTTGGCACCTTCCGCAAAATGTCGGTGTTTGAAAACCCCGGCGAACGGGTGATGGTTTTGATGACGGCTGGGAATTTATCAATTTCGCAATCGATACGCGAATTGTTGGCTGATTTTCAAGATGAACGCGGTAACAATATCTGGAATGCGCCGAATATGTACGAAGCCGCACGCATCCTCGGCGAAACCGTGCGCCGCGTGCATCAGCGCGATGCCAAGGCGCTCGCTGAATTCGGCATCGATTTCAATGTCAGCCTGATGTTCGGCGGTCAAATCGGTGGCGAACGCTGCCGCTTGTTTCAAATTTACTCGGCCGGTAACTTCATCGAAGCGCATGATGAAAACACTTACTTCCAAATCGGCGAAGCCAAGTATGGCAAACCGATACTCGATCGCGTGGTCAATCCGGCCACCAGCCTCGATGACGCCGCCAAATGCGCGCTCATTTCCATGGATTCGACTTTGCGCTCGAATGTGTCGGTCGGCTTGCCGCTCGATTTACTGGTCTATGAAAACAATCGTCTGGCGATCAGCCGTTTCGTTACCATCGATGAAAAGAACCAATACTTCCAAACGATACGCCATAACTGGGGCGACCAATTGAAAGCCGTGTTTGAAGGCATCGCCGCTCCGGTATGGGATGCCGAGCAAGCGCCGGCTGGCGGCGCACGTCAGCATCAAGTACACAATTTACCGGTATTGGTACGCGATCCACTGCGTACCAGCACCCCCGACGCCGCCTTACAATCATTCGCCGGCCAACAGCCGCGGCGCAGTTGATCAGGCCTCGTTCTTCTGATACCAAGCACAATCGGCGGCATGGTCGTTGACCATGCCTATGCCCTGCATGTAGGCATAGATGATGGTGCTGCCGACGAACTTGAAGCCGCGGCGGCGTAAATCTTTGGAAATCTGATCCGACAAAGGCGTCGTGATGATGCGGCTGCCATCATTAATAATCGGCAAGCCACTGACATGGCCCCATAAATACGCATCGAGACTGCCGCATTCCTGACACAAGCGCAGATACGCCTGAGCATTGGAAATGGCGGCGGCGACTTTAAGACGATTGCGGATGATGCCGGGGTTGGCCAGCAAGGCAGCCACCTTGTCGGCATCGTAGGCGGCGATCTTGTGCGCATCCCAGTCATCGAAGGCGAGCCGGTAATTGCTGCGTTTATTGAGCACGGTTTCCCAACTCAAACCGGCCTGGGCACCTTCCAAATTAAGCATTTCAAACAGCCGGCGCTCATCATGACAGGGCACGCCCCACTCATGGTCATGGTAATCAAGGTAGAGCGGATTGGCCGGATTAGCCCAGCTACAGCGCGGTCGGTTCATTCCTTATTCCCTGACACAGAAGTAAGCGCGGATTGAAACCGCGCTTCCAAGTTAATCGGGACCGCAACCCCGACGAGTTTCCATTAAAAACCGATACCGGCGCTCAGGCTATTGAGTTTCTCAGCGCGCGTGCGCACCAACTCATACGCCGACGTACTCGGTGCCGGACAGACGCCATCACGGCGGTAGCTCAGCGCAGCCTTCAACACAGCCTCGGCCGGATCGCCAAGTGCGGCAGTGAGATCGTCGGCCACTGCGCAGGTGGGTGCAAAGCCATCGGCATAGTCACTCTCACCGCGCGTATTACCGAGTCGGGACTGCGGCATATAATAATACCAACCGCAATTCTTCACCACGCCCATACCATACGGCATACCGGGCGTGGCAGCACCGATCAGATCAACCTTCACACCGATGCCGCGCAAGGCATTGATCAACGCTTCATTGGCCGGTCCGGTGGCATGCGTGACGAGTAAAGTCACGCGTGACAATGCCAGTGTGGGTAACACCGCACCAGTATCAGAATGCGTGCGGAAGCGGTAGGCTGCATCGTGCTCAGCGAGTCTGGCATTATGCACGGTTTTCTGAAAACTGTGCCCCTGCGTTCGCTGCGGTCCGGCAATCATCGCGGCCAACAGATTGGCACGATCCATCGAGGCACCGGCATCGTAGCGCAGATCAACGACGAGATCACTGACATGGTGCCCCTTGAGCTCGCTCACTGCTGCGATCAGCGCCGCATCGGCTACGCCAGACTGTAACACCGCAGCCGGCGTGGCCAACATCAGGTAGGCGATACCATCGGGCAGCATGCGCACATACCTTACCGGTGTCGGTAAGAGTAGTTGTGCGCTTAAATTCAGTGCCGGCTTATCTTTAAAAATAAATACATGGGTGCTCTCGGTGCGCGGAAATAAAGCACGCTGGGCGCGTATTTGCGCAGCTCGCTCAGGCTCATTGACGACATCGATACCATCGATGCTGAGCAGTTCATCGCCGCGCACGATGCCAGCCGCCGCGGCCGGCGAGCCCGCTGCCACATCGGCCACGCGCCACGCTGCCGGTGCCGGCGCGCGCACCCAACTGATGCCATAGCTGGGGTCGGCCAAACTGGATGCCGCCGCCGAGACGGCCTGCTCACTCTGCACCTGGAAATACGCATCGAGCGGCGCGCCAGCAGGTGTCAGGGCAGGGTTTTTCAAGCTGGCGTAAAACGCTTGTGGGGTATCGTTCAGTGGGCTCAGTAAGCTCTTCGGTATGGTGTCGGCCCACAAGTATTTTTCTTCGACCACGGCACGCAAATAACTTTTTTCATCGTTGCTGCTACCTGAGCGCTCAGAACTCGATGGCTGTGGCGCGGCACAGCGTCCGGCTAATTCGCGCAGCGGTTTGATCTGCGCCATGCCGGCCTCCAGCGATTGGTGCGCCGCTGGTGTGACTGGTGTGACTGGTGTGACTGGTGTGGTCGGTATAATCGGTGTGGTCGGCTTAACCGGGGTGACAGGAATCAACGGCGTCAGCGTTTCCGGCAGCCCGCTGACTACGCCATTTTCGACATGGGCCATCGGGACACTGGTGATGCCGACGACAGGTGCAGGAGCGACGTTGGTGTCGCCGCCGCCGCAGGCTGCCAACAAACTCAGAGAGAACAAGGGAAGTAAAGTTTTCATCGACAGACTCCATGTGGTTGGTGTCATTCAAGTCTATCGAAATAAAAATTGCTTCGGTGGTCAGTGCTAGCCGCTAAGTTTGCAGCTTTCGTCCATTTTTCAGCGCCCGCTCAGAATCCGCATTTCCGAGCTAGGCGGCCGTACCAAACGGTAACTCGCTGCGCTGACTGCCGCAGTTGTAGCGGCAGGTGCGATGGGACAAACCGCATTTTGACGATAGGCCAGCGCAGTTTTCAACAAGGCTTCGGCGGTATCGCCGCGTTGGTGTGTGAAGTCGTCGGCGACCGCGCAGGTCGGTGCGAAGCCATCGGCATAATCGGCCAGCAATTTATCGTTGACCCCTTTGAATTGAATCGCAAAGTAAGTCCAGCCACAGTTATCTTGCGGGACAAAGCCATACGGTTTGCCACGCGTGGCAGCACCGATCAAATCTACCTTCACATCGACGCCACGTAAGCTGTTAATCACCGATTCACTGGCCGAAGCCGTGCCGCGGGTAACGAGTAAGCTGACATGTTTCAGATTCAAAGTCGGCAGGGCTAAACCGGCGACCGTGCTGGAATAAAATGGGTAGCTGGTGTTTTGCGCCGTCTGCTTATCGTTGTAAGTCAGCTTTTCAAAGATGCGCGCATGGGTCGAACTTGGTCCGGCCACCATGTAAGCCAGTTCACTGGCGATATATAGCAAACCACCACCGTTGTAGCGCAGATCGATGATCAGATCGGTCACGCCGGCAGCCTTGAGTTGGCTGATCGCCGCACTCAATTCTGCTTCTGATTTGGCGATGTGGCTGTCAAAAATAAAATAGCCGACCGCGCCGCTGGCAGTCTGCAGCACACTGACATTGTTGACTGTCGCCAGCGGATAAATCGCCGGCGTCAAGCTGACTGCGGCCTTGCCTTTGAAGGTCAACACATGGGCGGCTACACTGCTGGGTGCCAGCGCCTCATTGAGCTTGGCGATGCCAGCCGTACTGTTGTCATTGATGAAATCGATGCCATCGATAATGCTGAGTTGGTCACCGCGAACTATGCCAAGCAAGGCCGCCGGCGAAGCCGCAGCCACACCGGCGACGATCCAGTTTCGCGGCGGCGCGCTGCTCTGGGCAGCCCATTGTATGCCGTAATCTTGCGCGATACCGGCACTGGCCGCGGCCCACGAAGCACTGGTCTGCGACCAATGAAATTGGTCGACGGCGGTACCGCTGGCCGTAACGGCCATGGTTTTGAGTGCATCAAAATAAGTTTGCGGTGAACTGTAAGTAGCCGGCATCAAATTGCTCGGCACATCGGTGTACCAAAGATAGGTTTCATCGACGAACGAGCGCAAGTAGGCTTTTTCAGTCGCGGCGCTGGCGGCCACATCAATCGTACCGGCGCGCGGCGTGGCGCATTGATTAGCCAGACTCGCGGCCGATGGCAAGCCGCTGCTGCCGGACGCTGCCGAACTGGAACTGGAACCACCACTGCCACCAC
>NZ_JASJVS010000054.1:0-24718 GCF_035019605.1 Undibacterium sp. 5I2
GACGAAGGTTAACAGCATGCCGTAACGTTTACAACCACTAAATAAAAATGCCGTTCAGTCTTAACTGAACGGCATTAGCCATCCACGGCGGTATTTTCAGTTATTTTCGGAAGAAGATTTCTTTACTCAGAGGAGAATTTTTTCATCTGCTTTGCGAACCTACAGCAAGCCCATCACACATCAATATTCCCCGCCCGCAACGCATTCGATTCAATGAAGGCACGGCGCGGTTCGACATCGTCACCCATCAAGGTGGTGAAAATCTGATCCGCCGCGATGGCGTCTTCGATCTGTACCTTCAGCAAGCGGCGCACGGTTGGGTCCATGGTGGTTTCCCATAATTGCATCGGGTTCATTTCGCCCAAACCTTTGTAGCGCTGTTTCGAGACGCCGCGTTCGGCCTCGTCGCGTAACCACAGCATGGCGTGGTGGAAGTCTTGCACGGCGATTTCTTTCATCCGTTCGCCTTCACCACGGCGCATGAACGCGCCGGCGCCGAGTAAGCCCTTGAAGGTCGCGGCGGCATTGGCCAGCACTTTATAATCGGTGGCTTCGACAAAATCGGCTTCGATGCTGGTGACCTTGATGTTACCGTGATGCAGACGCTCGATGCGTAAGCTCAGCTTGCCGGTCAATTCATCGCTGCAGACGATGGCTTTGACGGCGGCGTCGTTGATGGTGGCCGTCAGTGCCTGGGCCGATTGTTCGGCATCTTCCGGCGTGTCGAGCTTGAGCGTGACACCGGTCATGATGGCAGTGAGGGCGGCGCGATCGATCATGCGTGTCAAACGCGTCATGATGGCGTTGGCGAGGTTGTATTGACGAACCAGTTCGGCCAGCGCTTCGCCGTTGATCGGGTCGGCACCGGTGGCGGGAATCAGGGCGGCACCGGTGAGTGCCACGGTCATCATGTAGCTGGCTTCTTCGGCATCGTCTTTGAGGTAGCGTTCATCGCGGCCGGCTTTGACTTTGTACAGCGGTGGCTGGGCGATGTAGATGTGGCCGCGCTCAACCAGTTGTGGCATTTGACGATAGAACAGGGTCAGCAGCAGGGTACGGATGTGGGCACCATCGACGTCGGCATCGGTCATGATGATGATGCGGTGGTAGCGCAGTTTGTCGGCATTGAATTCGTCTGGGCCGATGCTGGTGCCGAGCGTGGCGATGAGGGTGGTGATCTGTTCGCTCGAGAGCATTTTTTCAAAGCGCGCTTTTTCGACATTGAGCACTTTACCGCGCAATGGCAAAATCGCTTGGAACTTACGGTCACGGCCTTGCTTGGCCGAGCCGCCCGCGGAATCCCCTTCGACGATGTAGAGTTCGCACAGGGCCGGATCTTTTTCCTGGCAATCAGCCAGTTTTGAGGACAAGCCCAGGCCATCCATGACGCCTTTGCGGCGCGTCAGTTCGCGCGCCTTGCGGGCGGCTTCGCGTGCGCGTGAGGCTTCAACGATTTTGCCGCAAATAATTTTGGCGTCGTTTGGTCTTTCAGCGAGGAAGTCGGTCAGGGTTTTGGCGACGATTTCTTCCACCGGGCCGCGCACTTCCGACGACACCAGCTTGTCTTTGGTTTGCGAACTGAATTTCGGTTCCGGTACTTTTACCGACAGCACGCAGGTCAAGCCTTCGCGCATATCGTCGCCAGTCACTTCGACCTTGGCTTTTTTGGCGTATTCGTGTTCTTCTATGTATTTGTTGATGACGCGTGTCATCGCTGCGCGCAAGCCGGTCAAATGGCTGCCGCCGTCGCGTTGCGGAATATTATTGGTAAAGCACAGCACTTGCTCGTTATACGCATCGTTCCATTGCATCGACACATCGACACTGATATTCGTGCCTTGGTCCGACATGCGCTCGCCAGTGGCTTGAAAAATCGTCGGATGCAGCACGGTTTTGGCTTTGTTGATGTATTCGACGAAGCCACGCGTGCCGCCTTCGAAGGCGAACATTTCTTCTTTGCCGCTGCGGTGGTCAGTCAGCTTGATGCGCACGCCATTGTTGAGGAAAGATAATTCGCGGATGCGCTTGGCCAAAATTTCATAATGAAATTCGACGTGCGTGAAAATTTCTTCATCGGCCCAGAAATGCACTTCGGTGCCACGCTTGTCGGTGTCACCGATGACTTTGATCGGCGAGCACAGAATGCCGTCGACGGTTTCGATTACACGATCCTGCGGCACGCCGCGCACGAATTCCATGGTGTGGACTTTGCCGTCGCGACGTACCGTCAGTTTCAGCAGTTTTGAGAGGCCATTGACGCAGGAAACGCCGACGCCATGTAAACCGCCCGAGACTTTGTAAGAATTTTGATCGAACTTGCCGCCGGCATGCAGTTCGGTCATGACGATTTCGGCGGCGCTGCGTTTCGGTTCGTGTTTGTCATCCCATTTGATGCCGGTCGGAATGCCGCGACCGTTATCGGTGATGGAGATCGAATTGTCGCTATGAATGGCGACATTGATTTCGGTACAGTGTCCGGCTAAGGATTCATCGATGGAGTTATCGAGTACTTCAAAAACCAGATGGTGCAGACCGGTGCCGTCCGATGTGTCGCCAATGTACATGCCGGGGCGCTTGCGCACCGCTTCCAAACCTTCCAGAATCTGGATCGAGGATGCGCCGTACTGATTCGAACTGGCGGCTTGGGCCTGCGTATTGTCTTGGGTGTGATCGGACATGGCTACCTTCTATGATATTTACTGCGTATTCAGGGGTGGTATCACCAAACGCCGATGGGCGTTCGGTCGGGCCGCGCGGAGCCAGGCAGGGGGCCTTGGTCCGGCTGCCCGTGCCGATTCCAGGGTACAGAATCGGCGCGGTAAGCGAGCGCGGCGACTAGATTCGCATCGGCATGACGACGTATTTAAAGTCGGCATTTTCAGGAATCGTGATCAGCGCCGAGGAATTCGAGTCGCCCAACGAAATCGTGACCTGCTCGCATTTCAGGTTGTTCAATACGTCGAGCAAATAGCTGACGTTAAAGCCGATGTCGACATTGTCGCCACCGTAATCGATTTCAATTTCTTCCAGTGCTTCTTCTTGGTCGGCATTGGTCGAGAGAATTTGCATGCTGCCCGGGGTGATCACGCAGCGTACACCCTTGAACTTGTCCGAGGTCATGATGGCGGCGCGTTGCAAGGAGCGCAGCAATTGTTCGCGGCCCAGCGTGAAACCGTTTTTGTAACCCTTGGGGATGACGCGGTTGAAATCGGGGAACTTGCCTTCTACCAGTTTGGAAATCAGTTCGATGTCGGCAAACGTCAGTTTCACCTGATTGTTGGCGATGTCGATTTGTACCGGCTCGTCTTTGTCTTCGAGCAGACGTTGCAGCTCGATGATGGTTTTGCGCGGGATGATTACTTCGTGGCGTGGGAATTCTTGCTCGACTTCGACTTGGCAATAAGCCAGGCGATGGCCGTCGGTGGCGACAGCGATGATGTTTCGGCCGTCGACTACCAGCAGCAAACCGTTGAGGTAATAACGGATGTCTTGCTGGGCCATCGAGAAATGCACCATGTTAAACAGGTGCTTGAGAGTTTTTTGCGGCAGATTGACGCTGGCATTGAAATGCTCGGCTTCGGCGACGGTAGGAAATTCTTCGGCGGCCAGCGTTTGCAGCGAGAAGCGTGATTTACCCGACTGCACGCTCATGCGTTTGTTGTCGAGCTTGAGCACGACATCGTTGTCATCTGGCAGAGCGCGTAAAATATCGAGCAGCTTGCGTGCCGCGACCGTGGTGGCGACGACTTCGCCGCCCGAACCGATGGCAGCCTTGGTGGTGATCTGTACTTCGATGTCGGTCGACAGGAAGGACACTTGTTCACCGTCTTTGCGTATGAGGATATTGGCCAAAATCGGCAATGTGTGCCGACGCTCGACAATACCACTCACAATTTGCAAAGGCCGGAGCAGCGTGTCCCGGTGGGTTTTAACCAATTGCATTTGACTATCCTCGCTGATGTTGATAAGTGAACCTGATGGCGGGCGGATCGCCCCTTACTGCTACTCTCTGCCACAACTGCTGCCGCGCACCTTGCGATGCACGGCTTACAACAATAAAGCCTCAACCTTTGAGGGTCTGCTCCAACACGTGCAGCTCATGGTTGCATTCCGGGTTTTTGCCGCGGTCTGCCGTGATCTTGCGGACCGCATGCAAGACCGTGGTGTGATCGCGGCCGCCGAACAGTTCACCGATTTCCGGCAAGCTCTTCTGCGTCAGTTCTTTGGCCAGATACATGGCGATCTGGCGCGGTCTGGCGATATTGGCCGGACGTTTTTTCGAATACATGTCGGCGACTTTGATATTGAAAAAGTCGGCTACGGTTTTTTGGATATTCTCGACTGAAATTTGGCGGTTTTGTACCGACAATAAATCTTTCAAAGCTTCCTTGACCACATCGATGGTAATTTCTTTGCCGTGAAAACGCGAGTACGCGAGAATTTTACGCAACGCGCCTTCGAGCTCGCGCACGTTCGAGCGCAGATGCTTGGCCACGAAAAACGCCACATCGTCGGAAAAGTGTACGCCTTCGGAAGTGGCTTTCTTGAGCAGAATCGCTACCCGCATTTCCAGTTCCGGTGGTTCGATGGCCACCGTTAAGCCGGAATCAAAACGCGAAATCAAGCGGTCATCCATGCCCGTAATTTCTTTCGGGTAGGTATCGCTGGTGATGATGATTTGTTTTTTGGCGGCGATCAGCGCTTCAAATGCATAGAAAAACTCTTCTTGCGTGCGGCTTTTACCACCAAAAAATTGGATATCATCGATCAGCAAGAGATCAAGCGAGTGGTAATAACGCTTGAATTCATCGAAGCCCTTACGTTGATACGCCGTCACCACATCGCGCACATATTGTTCGGCGTGGATGTAGCGGATCTTAGCATTGGGATTATCGACCAAGATTTGATTGCCGATCGCATGGATCAAATGCGTCTTGCCCAAGCCGACGCCGCCGTACAAAAACAGCGGGTTATATGACACGCCCGGGTTATTGGCGACTTGAATCGCCGCCGCGCGAGCCAATTGATTGGCTTTACCCGTGACGAAGCTGTCGAACGTCAGTTCGACATTGATGCGGCTTAAATCGCGCCGCGGCGCGGCTTCCGGTGCGGCCGCTTCATGCATGATTTCGACCTGACCAAGGGCCGGGCCGGCTTCGCCATCGAGCCGGCGTGGACTGGCCGGGACGCTGGCCGGGGCAGGTTTTTTATTGTCGCGCGGATCGAGTACGAACAGTACTTCGACATCTTCATCCCAATACTGGTTGGCCAATTCGGAAATGCGATTGGCAAACTGGGCTTTCACCCAATCGAGCTTGAAACGATTCGGCGCAGCGATGCGCAGCTTGCCTTCAGTGAAGTCCAGCGGTACGAGCGACTTGATCCATGCGCTGTATTGTTGCGGTGGAAGCTCTTGCTCAAGTTGGGACGAACAGGCTTGCCAGAAATTTTCCATGTATGACTTTAAATTATTAAATGCAAACGCGCGACGCCGCATTGTTCGGCGCTTGGTACGGATTCCGGCCAGCGCAATCGTGTATTGCTGCCAAGCTTGCTATTGTGTCTGTGCACAAGTAAAGACGAATCGACGACGGTTTAAAATTTGCTTTAAACCTTAGTACGCGGTACCGCGCTAATCCTCTATTTTAACCGCGACTGCAATAGTTATCCACAGCCTTGGAATTAAATTTATTGTTTGCCTTCAGCCAGGCTGCGAATTCGGTATTTGGCTAATTTTTCCCCTAAGTGATTGACAGCCTAGGTAAGAATGGTGTCTAATTCAGGGTTCCCTACCCTATTTTATTGGATGGTGTCTTATTTGTGTTGTTTGAAGCGTTGATACTTGGATGAAAATTCAAGTGGTTTCGGCTCTTTAAGCGAGGTAAGCAAGGCAGCAAGCGATGAGCAGCGGTTTTGGGGCAGTAAAGGTGAAAAGCCTGTTGTAAATGAAAGAATTGTTGCGCAGACAGTAATAAGTTCAGTGTGACAGTTCCTTGGCGCAAGCCTTTACCCGTAATTCCGATTTTTTTTATTGCTCAAATAGCGAGACCAACATGAAACGTACTTACCAACCTTCCGTCGTTCGCCGTAAGCGTACCCACGGTTTCCGTGCACGTATGGCAACCCGCGGTGGCCGCGCTGTGCTCAACGCTCGCCGTGCCAAAGGCCGTAAACGCCTGGCAGCTTGATTTTAAATTTTGGTCTGCAACAGCTTTGGCTGTATGCGTATGATCAATAATTTAACTGACACAGCTCAGGCAGATGCAGGCGGTGCAGATTTTGCCCGTGCTCGACGCATCGTTAAAACGGATGAATTTTCATCCGTTTTTCGTTTGCGCCCGGTGCACAAAACGCCGCATTTTGCGCTGTATGCCCGTATCAACGAACTGCCGCATGCACGGTTGGGGGTAGTTGCAGCCAAGCGCTTTGCGCCGCGGGCCGTGACGCGCAATACCATCAAGCGTGTGACGCGTGAGATTTTTCGTTGCATGGGATTGAAAAATGTTGACTGCATCGTCAGGTTATCGCGTCCGGTTAATACCAAAGCGGGGCCGGCTACGAATGCCAGCCTTAAACGTGCCTTACGGACCGAGATACTGCGTCTGTTCGACACGCCGGCTTGCCAGCGGGTACCCTGAGATGCGTGGCCTGCTACTACTGTTGCTAAGGTTTTACAAGCTTGCCATCAGTCCTATGCTTGGGCAGAACTGCCGTTTTTATCCCAGCTGTTCTGAGTATGCGGCCGCGGCCATCAGCGTGCACGGGGCCGCCAAGGGTACGTATTTAGCCGGCAAACGCTTATGTAAATGTCATCCTTGGCATCCGGGCGGCATTGATATGGTGCCACCGGCTGATGAAAAATCAGCGATCGTCCCCACTTCCGACCAGTGCAAGCACGAATATCGTGGTCACACCGGTCATTCTTCACACCTTTCCTGACATACAAAATGGATATCAAACGTACCGTCCTGTGGGTTATCTTCGCCATGTCGCTCTTGCTGCTTTGGGATAACTGGATGCGCCATAACGGCAAGTCTTCGATGTTTTTCCCACAAACTGCAAGTCAGCAAGCTAAAACCGCAGCGCCTGCCACTGGCACGCCAGCTGTATCGCCAGCCGGTACCGCGGCCGTCGCGTCTGTGCCGGGCGGTGACACCGCCACGGCTGCCAGCAGCGAACGCATTACTATCACCACGGATGTCATCAAGGTCGATATTGATACGCGCGGCGGCGAAGTACGGCGTTTGGAATTGTTGAAATATAAAGACCATCCTAAGCCTGAGCATTTTTACGATCCTTTCCTCGAAGCAGTAGGCTTGCGTGCAAAAACCGCCAGCGACCGGAATGTGGTGCTCTTCGATGAAACTGCCCAACGTACTTATCTGGCGCAGACTGGTTTGGCCAACCCGGCTTATCCTAACCACAAGTCGCTGTTCGTTGCCCAAGCGGGCAAGCGCAGCCTCGATGGTGATGACAGCGTACAACTGGTGCTGGTGTCGGAACAAGGCGGCGTACAACTGACCAAAACTTTCACGTTCAAGAAGGGTGATTACGCCGTTGGCATCAAGCATACGGTCACTAACCACACTGGCGCGGCGATTTCTCCTTTGTTGTATCTGCAGTTGATACACGACGGCACCAAGCCTGAGGGTGGCTCGATGTTTACCGGCCCGAGCGAGTTTTATGCCCCGGCCGTGTATACCGATGCAGAAAAATTCCAAAAACTCGACTTTGAAAAAATTCACAAAGCCGAGCAGGAAACCCCGGGCAGCAGTAATAACAGCCATGCCAAAAATGCCGATAACGGTTGGGTCGCAGTGATTCAGCATTTCTTTGTCTCGGCCTTGATCCCGCAAGACAAAGGCGCGCGTGAATTCCGTACCGAAAAAGTGCGCGATAATATTTTCTCGGTCAGCACCTTGCTGCAACTTGGCAGCATCGCTCCGGGCACCAGCAAAGACTCGTTGGCGACCTTGTATTCGGGTCCGCAATCGACTGTCTTGTTGGAAAAAATCGCGCCAGGTTTGGAATTGGTCAAGGATTACGGTATTTTGGCCATTATCGCTAAACCGCTGTTCTGGCTCATGGACATGATTCACGGTTTGATCGGTAACTGGGGCTGGACCATCGTGGTCTTTACCATTGCGATCAAATTGGCGCTGTTTCCTTTGTCGGCGGCCGGTTATCGCAGTATGGCCAAGATGAAAGTAGTCACGCCGAAAATGCAGGCCGTGCGCGAGCGTTTCAAAAACGATCCGCAAAAAATGAATCAAGCGATGATGGAATTGTATAAAACCGAGAAGATCAATCCACTCGGCGGCTGCTTCCCTATCCTGATTCAAATGCCGATTTTCCTCTCGCTGTACTGGGTGCTGCAAGCCAGTGTGGAAATGCGCGGCGCGCCGTGGATGGGTTGGATCACTGATCTGACTTCGCCTGATCCGCTGTTCATCTTGCCGGTGATTTATGCCATCTCGATGTTCATCACTACCAAGCTTAATCCGGCACCGGCTGATCCTATGCAAGCCAAGATGATGATGTTCATGCCACTGGCGTTTTCAGTGATGTTCTTCTTCTTCCCATCCGGTTTGGTGCTGTACTGGGTCGTCAATAATATTTTGTCGATTGCCCAGCAATGGGTCATCAACAATAAGTTGATTCCGCCTGAGCACAAAGCCAAGGCTTAAGCGCTTTAGCCGCAAAAAAAGCCCGCTTCGCGGGCTTTTTTTATGTGGTATTTTTAATACGGCAAGCAGCATAATTCTGCCACTACACAGTCAGTACACAGCTATCATTTCAAGATGAAAGCGCCAACATGAAAGCGCCACTATGATTCACGATACCCTGCCCATCGTCGCCATCGCCACCGCCCCCGGACGCGGCGGCATCGGGGTGGTACGCATTTCCGGCAAACAGCTGGGCCCCTTGCTGACTACCTTGTTCGGTGCGCAGACACTCAAGCCGCGCCATGCCAGCTATCTGCCATTCACGCAGGCCGACGGCAGCATCATCGATCAAGGTCTTGCTCTGTTTTTCGCCGGACCGCATTCTTACACCGGCGAAGATGTTTTGGAGCTGCAAGGTCATGGCGGCCCGGTGGTGATGCAGATGCTGCTGACGCGCTGTCTCGAAGCCGGTCAAGCGATCGGGCTGCGTCTGGCCGCGCCCGGTGAATTCACGGAACGCGCGTTTCTTAACGATAAACTCGATTTGGCGCAGGCCGAAGCGGTCGCCGACTTGATCGAAGCCTCAACCGAAGCGGCGGCAAAATCGGCTTCGCAATCCCTGTCGGGGGCGTTTTCCAAGGTGATCAATACCTTGGTCGAGCAAGTGGTGCATTTGCGTATGCTGGTCGAAGCGACGCTCGATTTTCCTGAAGAGGAAATCGATTTCCTCGAAAAATCGAACGCGCGCGCCCAGCTCAGTCAGATCCAGCTGGCACTGCAAAAAGTGTTTGAGCAAGCGGCCCAAGGCGCTTTGCTGCGCGCCGGTCTCAATGTGGTGTTGGCCGGCCAGCCGAATGTCGGTAAATCCTCTTTGCTCAATGCTTTGGCCGGCGATGACATCGCCATCGTTACACCGATCGCCGGCACCACACGCGACAAGGTGACCGAAACCATCCATATCGAAGGCATCCCGCTCAACATCATCGATACCGCCGGCATCCGCCACGACGACGATGACGATTTCGAGCAGCAGGGCGGCATCGTCAACCATATCGATACGGTCGAGCGCATCGGTATCGAACGCACCTGGGCCGAAGTCGACAAAGCCGATGTGATCTTACATTTGCTCGATGCCGGCCGTGGCCCCACCCGGGCCGACGAAGCCATCGTCGCGCGTTTTCCCGAAGGCGTGCCGGTAATCCGCATTTGGAACAAGATCGATTTGTCCGGTCACCATAGCGCGGTCGACCAGATGAGCGACGCCACGCATATTTATTTATCGGCGCAAGAACATCTGGGTATCGATTTGCTACGCGCCGAATTGCTGCGCATTGCAGGTTGGGAGCAAACCGGTGAATCGCTGTACTTGGCACGCGAACGTCATCTGATCGCCTTGAAACACGCGCACGAACATTTACAAAGCGCCGCTGAATTCGCCGCGCAAAATGATCAATCGCTCGATTTGTTTGCCGAGGAATTAAGGCTTACGCAAGACCGGCTCAATAGTATTACCGGGGAATTCAGTTCCGATGATTTGCTGGGCGTTATATTTTCGCGGTTTTGTATTGGAAAATAACAGCTCTGCCAAAGCAGAGCAGCGCAGCGTGCTGGAGATATGAATCGCGCTGGACCGTATGGCCTTCGCCCCGAACTGACTTAATATGAACTTGACGGCCATTGTCTGGCAACATGCAACACGCGCAGCACTCGCACCAGATCGCCGGCGTTATCGTAAATAAGTATGTAATTTTTATGAACTACCAGTTAGCGGGTACCCGCTACACGGCCAAGCCGACCCAAGCTTGGATGATTCACCAAACGGCCAGCTTTTTCTGTAAACAGTTCATCGAGGGCCAAGGCGGCGGCCGGATTGTCGGCCTCAATGTAATCATAGATGTCTTCGCGGTCTTGGGTCGCCTCGCGCGTCCAAAACAGTTTCATCATTTGACGATGGTTTCCAGCCGGCGGCGCGTAGCTGCCCGTTTAGCCGCGAACTTGGCTTCGACTTCAGCCGCTGGAAGCAAGTTGCCAGCATTGGCTGAGTCCAAACCGATTTGCACTTGATGGCGAAACCAGATGTCATGTTCGGCTGCTTTCTGCTGCTTGACGAAGTCGCGCATGAAGTCGCGCAGTAGCTGGGCAGCAGTGCGGTCACGATTCTTTGCGGCCGTGCTGAATTGATCTTTCAGGTCCTCATCGACCCGGAAGGTGAAAGTTGCTTCGCTCATGGTCTTCGCTTTCATGTGTTACACCGTACTGATATCGTAGCACAGGGAGGCAGATTTGCCGGTGCTCTGAATCATTGTTCAATAAGCAAAAGTTGGGAGGAAACCGACAAATCGCAGTACTTGGCACGCGAACCTCATTTGATCGCCTTGAAACACGTTAAGACCACGTGCAAAGCGCCGTTGAATTCGCCACGCCAAATGAGCATCGCTCGATTTGTTTGCCGAGGACTTAAGGCTTACACTTGCGCAGCTGGAAGCAAGTTGCCAGCATCGGCCGAGTCCAAACCAATGTGCACTTTCAGCCCGAAATAGCATTGCTTGCCTTGGTTCGCCGGACGCATTTGGGGCGGACCAGCACGGTTTTTTGTAGCAGGCAAGGGTATGATAGCTTGTCTGATATCTTCAGGTGATTTTGCTTGTCAACGAGGATTTTTGTTGCGGGCATACGAATAGATTCAAGTAAAAAAACTAACAGTATCGTCTGGTGCTATCTCATCCTCGCCCGAGAAGCTGAGAAGCTGCGCATATTCATCGATCTGTTCAGGTATGGGATTAATTCACCACTTTTCACATTATGTTGTATGATAACTGTTAACTACGATGTGTCGATACATCGCAGTTTTCAAAAAAAATTAGTGACGCCAGGGCGATACGGATTCAATCCGCGTTTCCCTGGCCCGCGCCGGACAGATGGTTAAACCAAAGCCACCCGACGAGTCAATGCACTGATTACCCTTAAAAAAATACAGGAGAACACAAGATGAGCAAAGCGCCATTTAAGCACCAACTTTCAGCCAGCCAGCTGCAGCAACAAGAGCGCGCACTAGCTTTGCCTAAGCGTCGGCAGTTCCTTGGCGTCGCCGGTTCGTCCTTGGGCTTGGCCATGTTTGGCGGCTTGAGTGCTTGCGGGGGCAGCAGCGACAGTAGCGACAGCAGCGTGGTGAGCGCCGACCCCATCTGGGGACCTTTCGGTGCGGTAGATAAGATCGTCACCGCATTGAAGGGCGTCTCACAGGCTGGGTTCAGGGCCGCCGACTATCAGGTAACGGCCTATGGTGCCGCAGTGTGCGCCGTCGTGGCTCAGGCTAACCCCTATTCAACATCGGCGTTGAGCACCAACGCCGACAAAACGCCGGCGCTGGGTTCCTTCGACTCGCGACCAGCGTTTCTCGCCGCCATCGATGCTTGCAATAAGGCCGGCGGCGGACGGGTCGTGGTACCCTCCGGCGACTGGTATTGTGCCGGACCGATCGTATTGCAAAGTAACGTCAACTTCCACTTGAGTGCCAACTGCACGATTTATTTCAGCAACAATCCAGCAGACTATGCCAAGGATGGCCCGATTGACTGTGGTGTCAACGGCAAGCTCTATACCAGCCGGTGGCAGTCCGACAGTTGCATCAACTTCGGCTCGCCGATCTACGCGATCAACCAGACCAACATCGCGCTCACGGGCGAAAGCCCGCAGACATCGATCCTTAATGCGCAGTCGATGAAGCCGTTCGCCGGCAGCGGCGATACCGCCACCTGCTGGTGGACGTACAAAGGAAACAAGAGCTCGTATGGTGTCAATGCCGCGGGGACTACGCCTTCCTGCGCGACCAATAACGCGCTCAATCTTGATTTGAAGATCGTCAAGCCGAGCATCGATGCCGCTCTGTACGCGCTGCTGACCAACCCCATCACCCCATGGCAGCAGGATCAGAATTATCTGCCGGCGCTGTCAGAAGCCGGCGTACCAGTGAGCCAGCGCATTTTTGGCTTGGGTCATTACCTGCGTCCGTGTATGGTCGAATTCATCGACTGCACCAACGTCCTGATGGAAAACTACCAGACCAACAATACGCCGTTCTGGCAAATGCACCCGGTTCACTGCACGAATGTGGTGATTCGTAACGTTCTGGTCGACAGCATCGGCCCGAACAACGACGGTTTCGACCCGGAAGCGTGTACGACGGTGTTGTGCGAAGGAATGACCTTCAATACCGGTGACGATTGCATCGCAATCAAGTCCGGCAAGAATCTCGATACGCAATATGGCCCGGCCCAAGACCATGTGATCCAGAATTGCACGATGAACAGCGGCCACGGTGGAATTACGCTGGGCAGCGAAATGGGTGCCGGGATTCAGAATATCTACGCCCGCAACCTGACGATGCAAAACGTCAACTACAAGACTGACTCCTTGAACATCGCCATACGCATCAAAACCAACATGAATCGCGGCGGCTACGTCAAGAATTTCTATGTCGACAATGTCTCGCTGCCCAACGGCGTGAATCTGAAGGGGGCGGGCTATGGCACCGCCATGCTGCCTGGCAGCCCGATCTCATTGAGCGCTCCTTTAGGCGTGGCTACCGCGGCGGCATCCAATCCCTCCGCTTCGCAGGGTGGCATCATTACTTTCGATTGCGATTACCAGCCGTCCAAGGACGCCATCAGAACACGCGCGCCGTTAGTGCAGAACATCAACATTTCAAATGTGATCGTTGGCAACATTACCTCGGGTAGCTTGACGGGATCCTGCTTCCAGGCGATCGTCGCGCAAGGTCCCGTGGCGTTTGACTACAACGGCGCACTGCCGGTACCGACGGTTTACCCAATCAGCGGTGTGACCATTTCCAACTGTAATTTTGGTACACCGACTGCCGCCGGGCCTGCCAGTGCCACCGTTCCCGGCCCTATCTATGCCTACAACGTGAACGGCATCACTCTGAAGAACGTGCTCATTGCTGGCAAGGCTTACGACACGGTTGTCACCGACATTCGCTGACGACCGTGCCAGACCAGAAGCTGCCGGACTTGATGGGCGGAAGAATTGTTTATTCAGCCGAGAGTTGCTCAATTCCGGCCGTCTTCTGGTTTTTTTTTAGGGGATCTGCGCGCGGTGTTGGGATGCCTCAAACAAACGAGCAAAATCCCTTCTTCCTATGGTAAGGTAGTTGATCGATTTCATCCATTCGCATCATGTGTCAATTACTCGCAATGAATTGTAATACCCCAACGGACATTGTGTTCAGTTTCACCGGCTTCGCTACCCGTGGTGGCTTGACGGATGAACACAAAGACGGTTGGGGTATCGCCTTTTTCGAAGGCAGTGGCGTGCGCCATTTCGTCGATCATCGGCCGGCGATCAGTTCGCCTGTGGCTGAATTGATCAAGCGTTACCCGATCGAGTCGAAAAATGTGATCGCGCATATACGCAAAGCGACCCAAGGCGAGGTGGTGCTGGAAAATTGCCATCCGTTTGTGCGCGAATGCTGGGGCCGCTACTGGGTGTTTGCCCATAACGGTGACTTGAAAGATTTTCATCCGGTTTTGGATGGCAGTTTTCATCCGGTTGGCAGTACTGACAGTGAACGGGCTTTTTGCTATATTTTGCAGCAAATGCGCGCGCAATTCGGCGATCAATTGCCTGATCTGGCAGCGCAAACTGATTTTTTGCGTCGCATTACCGGCGAAATTGCCGCCTACGGTACCTTCAACATGATGCTTTCGAACGGCAATGCGATGTTTGCTCATTGTTCGACCAAATTGTTTTACATCATTCGTCAGCATCCGTTTAGCACCGCCAATTTGTCGGATGAACAAGTGCTGGTCGATTTCGCCCAAGTCACGACGCCGAATGACAAGGTGGCCGTGATCGTGACGCAGGCCTTGACCATCGATGAACAATGGACGCAATTTTCTGCCGGCGATTTGAAAGTGTTTGTCGACGGTGACCTGGTTTGCGATACTGCCGTCGCGGCCATGGCAGTGACATGAGTACTCGGCTGCTCGATCAGCTCGATACCAATTTGCTGCGCGTCTTGCATACCTTGCTGAGCGAACGCAGCGTGACGCGCACGGCCATGAAATTGGGTCAGTCGCAGCCCTCCATCAGTAATATGCTCAAGCGCTTGCGTGAGATCACCGGCGACGCGATATTGGTACGCGGAAAAAATGGCATGACGCCGACCGCGCGCGGCGAAGAATTGCTGGGCTTGGCGCGCCAGGCGCTGCAATTGTTGGAGCGCATCGCCAGTCCGGCACCGGAATTTGTCGCGGCCAGCACACAGCGGGTATTTCATCTCGGCGCGCCCGATTATCTGAGTGCCTTGCTACTGCCCTTGGTGGTGGAAAAAGTGCGCGAACAAGCGCCGCAAGCCGGCTTGGTCGTGCATGCCTTGAATGCCGGCTTTGATTATGCCGCGGCGCTGGAATCGGGGGAACTCGACTGCGTGATCGGGAACTGGCCTGATTTGCCACAGCATTTGCATATCGCACAATTATTTGAAGATGACATCGTGTGTATGGTCAATCGCCGTCATCCGGTGCTCAGCAAGGGTTTGTCGCTCAAATACTATCTCGAGATGGCGCATTTGGCACCGACGCCCTACATGGCCGGTCATCGCAGCATCATCGACAGCGCCTTGGCTGAGCAGGGTTTGAAACGACGGATACAAATGACGATACCGTATTTCGGCATGCTGGCGCACATTTTGGCTAAGACCGATCTGGTGTTTACCACCAGCCGCAGCTTTGCCATGCAATGTGCGCGCGATAATCCCATCGAGGTGTTGGCGATGCCGATAGCCATGCCGAAAATGAAATTCTTCATGCTCTGGCATGAACGGGTGCATGCGGCGGCCGATGTGCAGTGGCTGCGTCGCATCATTGCCGAGGCGGCGGCCATCGTCTGCCACTGAAACGGCAAAAAAAACGCCCGGACGGTGCCGGGCGTTTTTTGCTGACCGAGAAATTAGCCCGGTACTTTGCCTTCCACACCTTCGACGTAGAATTTAATTTCATGTAAGAACTTGTCGTCGGCCACCACGTCTTTGCCCAGCACTTCTTTACCGGTATTGTCTTTGATCGGACCTTTCCAGATTGGTGCCGTACCATCAATCACGCCTTGGCGTTTGTCGGCGATGAGCTTTTTCACTTCTTCCGACAGCGAGCCGTTGAAGGCTTTCAGGTCGATCATGTTTTCCTTCAAACCCCACCAAGTCGATTCCGATTTCCAAGTGCCAGCCATCGCGGCATCGATACGCGAAATATAGTAACCGCTCCAATCGATGGTCGAGGCCGCCACATGGGCTTTCGGACCGAACTTGCTCATGTCGCTGTCCCAACCGAAGGCCATCACGCCTTTTTCTTCGGCAGTTTGCACCACGGCGGCGGAGTCGGTATTTTGCATCAGCACGTCGACACCTTGGCCGACCAAGGTGATGGCAGCTTCACGTTCTTTGCCCGGATCGAACCATTTATTTACCCAGACGACTTTAGTAGTGGCTTTCGGATTGACGCTGCGTGCGCCGAGTTCAAACGAGTTGATATTGCGCAGTACTTCAGGAATCGGTACCGAAGCGACGATGCCGAGCTTGCCTGATTTGCTCAATTTGCCGGCGGCGACACCAGCCAGATACGCGCCTTCATAGGTGCGTACATCGTATTGGGCCAGATTGGCAGCGGTTTTGTAGCCGGTTGCATGTTCGAATTTTACGTCAGGGAAATCTTTCGCTACTTTCAGCATCGCTTCCATATAGCCAAAGGTAGTACCGAAGATGACTTTGTTACCTTGCGTAGCCAGATCACGAATTACGCGTTCGGCATCGGCGGCGCTTTCCGGGACATTTTCAACAAAGGTGGTTTTGACTTTATCACCAAATTTGGCTTCCACCAATTTACGTGCTGCATCATGGGCATAAGTCCAACCGGCGTCGCCAACTGGGCCGACATAGATGAAACCGACTTTGAGCGGCTCGACCGTAGCGGTTGCCGTGCTGGCAGCGGCGGCAGGGGCCGCGCTGTCCGGTTTGGCTTCTTCTTTTTTACCGCAAGCGGCAAGACTGAGCAGGGCCAGCGAGAGCGCTGCTACCAGGGTTTTTCGACGGGAAATTTTCATAATCAGCTTCCTTTTGTGAACGAACAAATTTCAAAAACAGCGGGCCGGCATGTATCCTTAAGGACGGAAGGGCTTGCCCAGCGACGCCGGCATGTTCAGGCGTATCCAATCCGGATTGCGTGAAATCAGCACCAGCACGACGATGGTGGCCAGATACGGCAACATCGACAAAATTTGCGATGGAATCGCAATACCGATGGCTTGGAAATAAAACTGCAAGATCGTGACGCTGCCGAACAGTAAAGCACCCAGCAAGACGCGTGCCGGGCGCCATGTGGCAAAGGTGGTCAGTGCCAACGCGATCCAACCGCGGCCAGCTACCAAGCCTTCCACCCACATCGGCGTGTAGACGATGGACAGATAAGCACCGGCGATGCCGCAGCACGCACCACTGAAGAGCAGGGCGGCATAGCGGATCTTGCGCACCGGATAGCCGAGTGCATGAGCCGATTCGGGCGATTCACCGATCGCCCGCAAGACCAGCCCGGCGCGGCTGCGGTATAAAAACCAGGCGATGCCGGCGCACAGTAGCAGGCTGAAATAGACGGCGCTATGCTGGTCAAACAGGGCTTTACCGAAGAAGGGCAAGTCTTGCAGATAGGGAATGCCATGCTTTCCTGCCGGCAAGGATTGCCCGACGAAGGCTTGGCCGATGAAGGCCGACAGACCGGCACCGAAGATGGACAGGGCCAGTCCGGTGGCGACTTGATTGGTGGCCAGTACCAGGGTCAGCCAGGCGAACAGGCTGGCCATCAGCATGCCGGATACGGCACCGGCCAGAAAGCCGAGTGCCGGCACATGGCTTTGATGGGCCACGGCGAAGCCGACGATGGCGGCCACCAGCATCATGCCTTCGGCACCAAGATTGAGCACGCCTGCACGTTCATTGATCAGTAAGCCCAACGCGGCGATCAGTAAGGGGGTGCCGGAATTGATCGAGGCGGCGATGAGGGCAGCAAAATTTTCCATACTCAGTTCTTCCAGCGCAGGCGGTAATTGATCAAGGTGTCGCAAGCGAGCAGCAGAAACAGCAGCATGCCTTGAAACAGACCGGTGATCGCCGATGGTAAGCCTAGCCGCGATTGCGCCAGCTCACCACCGAGATAAAACAGCGACAAAACCAGCCCGCCGAACAGCGTGCCGATAGGGTTGAGGCGGCCGATGAAGGCGACGATGATGGCGGCAAAGCCGTAACCGGGTGAAATCGAGGGCAAAACTTGGCCGATTGGACCTGCCACCTCGAAGGCCCCGGCCAAACCGGCAAAGCCGCCGGAAATGAGCAGGGAAGTCCAGAGTGCTTTGCGGCTGGAAAAACCGGCATAGCGCGCCGCCAACGGTGCCATACCGCCGACGGTGAGGCGAAAGCCGGCAAAGCTGCGGTAGATGAACACCGTCATCAGTAAGGTGGCGACGAGCATGACGACAAAGCCGATATGCAAGCGCGTGCCGGAAAATAAATGCGGCAGCAAGTATTCGCTGGAAAACACTTTCGATTGTGGGAAATTCATGCCGTTCGGGTCTTTCAAGGGCCCGTTGACTGCATACATCAGCAACAATTGAGCGATATAGGTCAGCATCAGTGACACCAGAATTTCATTGGCATGAAAACGGTCACGCAAAAACGCCGTGATCGCAGCCCAAGCAGCACCACCGACGATGCCGGCGATGCAAGCGAGCAGCAGTACCAAGCCGCCGGCTAAGACAGGGTTGTCATGGTCGAAGGCAACGATACAAGCCCCGGCGGCCAAACCACCGATCACGAGTTGTCCTTCGGCACCGATATTCCACACATTGGCGCGGTAACAGACCGACAGACCGAGCGCGCACAGCACCAGCGGTGTGGCTTTGAGCAAGAGTTCGGCAATCGCGGTGGTATTGCGCAGCGGTTCAAGCAAGAATACTTGCAGTCCGACCAGCGGATTCTTACCCAGCGCCAGAAACACCAAGCCGCCGAACAATATCGTCAGGATTAAGGCCAGCACCGGTGAGGCGTAGGCCATCGTGCGCGAGGAGCTCGCGCGTAATTCCAGCTTAAGCATGGGCTACCTCCGCAGCAAGGGTGCTGCCATCGTCATGCCATAATCCACTCATCCATAATCCTATTTGTTCGCGGCTGGCAGCCGCTGTGTTGATTGAAGGCGAGAGCCGTCCTTTGGCGATCACATGCAGGCGGTCGCATAATTCAAATAATTCATCGAGTTCTTCGGAAATCACCAGAATTGCGCAACCAGCCAAGCGCAGTTGCCGAATTTCGGCATGTATCTGGGCCGCCGCACCGACGTCGACACCCCAAGTCGGTTGAGCGACGATGAATACGCTGGGGGCACGCATGATTTCACGGCCGACAATGAATTTTTGTAAATTTCCGCCCGACAAGCTGCGCGCCGGTGCCGCCGGCCCCGATGCCTTGACGCGAAAACGTTGGATGATATCGGCCGCAGCTTTGATGGTGTGGGGGAAATTGATCATGCCGCGGCGCACGAACGGTGCTTGCTGCTGCGACAGCAGCATATTCTCGGTCAGACTCAATTCCGGTACCGCACCGCGTCCCAGCCGCTCTTCCGGCACCAGACTTTGACCGAGCGCGCGGCGTGCATGCGGGCCGAGCTGGCCGACTGCTTGCTCGTGCAAACGGATCGTGGCTGGTGCGCAACGCCGGTCTTCGCCGGACAAGGCGGCCAGCAATTCTTGTTGGCCATTGCCGGAAACCCCGGCGATGCCGACGATTTCTCCGGCACGTAAGGCTAGTTCTATCGATGCCAGTGCGGTGGCAAATGCATGGGCTTTCGGCAGCGTCAATTGGCTCAGTTGCAAGCGCACGGCACCCGGCGTCACCGCGCTTGGCGCGGCTGGCAGCGGCAAACTCTCACCTATCATCAGACGCGACAGGCTGGCGGCAGTTTCTGCCGCGGGGTCGCAATGTGCGGTCACTTTGCCCATACGCATGACTGTTGCGGAATGGCAGAGTTCACGAATTTCATCAAGTTTATGGCTGATGTACAAGATGCTGCAGCCTTCGGCGGCGATTTGTCGCAAGGTCACGAAGAGCTTTTGTACCGCTTGCGGCGTGAGCACTGAAGTCGGTTCATCGAGGATCAGTAATTGTGGTCGCGTGAGCAAGGCACGCACGATTTCCACGCGCTGCCGTTCGCCTACCGAAAGCGTGTGAACATGGCGCTGTGGTTCGAGCTCCAAGCCGTAGGTGGCACCGGTGAGGCGAATTTGTTCGGCCAATTCGCTCATATTGATGCCGGGTGCCAAACCGAGTGCAATGTTTTCGGTCACGGTCAAGGTGTCGAACAGCGAGAAATGCTGGAACACCATGGCGATGCCGAGTGCGCGCGCATGCTGTGGCGTGGCAATTTTTACTTCCTTCCCGTTCCATACTATGCGTCCGGCGTCTGGTTGTACGGCACCGAAGATAATCTTCATCAAGGTCGATTTGCCGGCACCGTTCTCACCGAGTACCGCATGAATTTCACCGGGAGCAACACGCAGATCGATATGATCATTCGCGATTACGGCGGGATAGCTTTTACAGATGCCTGTCAGCTCTAAGCGCGGCAAAATGGGTGAAACAAAAGAAGTCACATATACCTTTTTTAGCAAGGATGTAAAGCATCAACACAAGGGGGAACTTTGAGCGGCCGAGCGCAGCAAGTAGCCCACAGCGGCCACCATGCTGCGCAAAAAAACAGCAATGACAATTCAGCTTAGGAAGATTGCATGCCATTAGCATCATCGAACCCATATGTTGGGTATTGAGCCTACATTATAAGTGCCACAGTGGCCTATTCACAAAATCAAAATTGCTCTGAAATCATTGACGTTAGTGCGAGTAGGGCCGCTGATCAATAAATCACCTAAAGCCTCGAAGCAACTGTAGGCATCGTTGTTTTCCAACATCAATTTCGGCGACAACTGCAGCAGTGCGGCGCGCTGCTCGAAATCGGGGCTGTAAATGGCACCGGCATTATCTTCCGAACCGTCGATGCCATCGGTGTCACAAGCGATGGCATAAATGTTCGGATGGGCTTTGAGCGCGAGCGCCAAACTGAGTAAAAACTCCGCGTTGCGGCCACCGCGGCCATTGCCACGCACGGTCACGGTCGTTTCTCCGCCTGACAGCAACACGCAGGGACGCGTAAACGGTTGATCTTGCAAAGCCACCCGGCGTGCCAGCGCCGCATGCATGAGCCCGATGTCGCGCGCTTCTCCTTCCATGCCATCCGACAAAATATGGGCGGTCATACCGGCCGCCTGTGCGGTTGCCGCTGCCGCTGCAAGTGCTTGGTCGGCCGTGGCGATGATGATATGTTGGTGATTGGCAAAACGCACATCGTCAGTAGACGGCGTTTCGCCGCGTCCCGAGCTCAGATGCGCGCGGATGGCTGGTTCGATGGCGATCTGATATTTTTCCAAGATCGCCAAAGCCTGTGCGCAAGTGCTGTCGTCGCCCAAGGTCGGGCCGCTGGCGATGATGGCGGGGTCGTCGCCAGGCACATCGGAAATCATCAAGGTGAGCACGCGCGCCGCGCCGCAGGCCAGCGCGAGCCGACCACCCTTGATAGCCGATAAATGCTTACGAACACAATTCATTTCACCGATGGCGGCACCGCTTCTGAGCAATGCTTTATTGATCGCTTGTTTTTGTGTCAGCGTGATGCCGGCCGCCGGCAAGGCCAGCAAGGCCGAGCCCCCACCCGAAATCAGACACAGCACGAGGTCATCGGCCGTCAGATTGTCTACCATGGCGAGCATGCGTAGGGCCGCTTGTTGCCCGGCTTCATCTGGCACCGGGTGCGCCGCTTCGATTACTTCGATGCGACGGCATGGTGCACCGTGGCCATAACGGGTGACCACCAAGCCCGACAGGGGGGCATCCCAATGTTGCTCAACACTTAAGGCCATGGCGGCCGCGGCTTTGCCGGCACCGATTACAATAGTGCGACCATGTGCCGGCGGTGCCGGCAAATAGGCCGGCAGGCATTTTTCAGCGCTGACTGCGGCGACGGCGCTATGATAGAGTGAAGTCAACAATGTACGTGGCGAGGAGGTCGGCATAGTCGGCAGTTTCAGTAACGGTAAATTTTTTAAACATAAAACAGTACTGTTATCAGTACTGACATTTTTTTCCAGCAAATGATCATAAACGAAATGGGCTACGACTTCGCTGAAGTAAATTCATCGATGCAAAAATACGTCGACCGCGACATCCTCGCCGGCGTCTCCGGTGCTTTACTGGTCGGGCGCGATTTGGTGTATCAGCACTGCAGCGGCTGGGCCGATAAAGAACAGGCGATTCCCTTGCGCGAGGATCATTTGTTTCGGGTGTTTTCGAATACCAAACTGATTACCTCGATAGCGATTTTGCTGCTGATGGAAGATGGCAAGTTGCAGCTCGATGACAGACTGGAACAGTATCTGCCGCAGATGGCGCAGCGGCGCGTGCTTTTGCCTGGCGCCACGTCGCTCGATCAGACCGAAGCGGCGCGCTCCGCCATCAGCTTGCGGCAATGTTTGAATCACACCTCCGGACTCGCTTACGGCTTACTCGATCACGGCAGCTTGCTGTATCGCGCTTACAACGAGGCCAAGGTGCTCAATGCCTTTACCAGTCTGGCCGAGATGGTCGATGCGCTGGCCGCGCTGCCGCTGAGTTTTCATCCCGGGCAAGCATGGGAATACTCGATCGCCAGTGATGTCCTGGCGCGCGTGGTTGAAGTTGTCAGCGGCGAGCGTTTCGACGACTTTATCGGCAGGCGTATTTTTGTACCCTTGCAGATGCATGACAGTGGCTTTCATGTGCCGCCCGAGCAAGTGCACCGCCTGACTGCCTATTATGCCGGTGTCGATGTCAGCAATGTGCTCGCGCGCGGCTTGCGCCGGCTTGAACGCTCGCCGTATCCGGGGGCCTTCACCATGCCGGTGGCGCGCCTTTCCGGTGGCGGTGGCTTGGTCTCCAGTTTGCCCGACATGCTGGCGCTGCTACGCAGTTTTATGCCAGGTGGCACGACCTTGCTGCGGCCGCAAACCATCGCCTTGATGATGGAGAACCATTTGCCTGCTGGCATGGGATTGAGTTTTCCCGGCATCGGTGCGGTACCGGGCAAGGGCTTCGGGCTAGGCGGCGCCGTCACGCTGGCACCATCGAGCATCGATCCGCCGACGGCGCACGGTGAATTCGAATGGGGTGGTATTGCCGGAACGCATTGGTGGATTTCACCGCGCCACAATATTGCCGGTATCTTGATGACGCAGCGCTTGATGAGTTTTTGGCACCCGTTTTCCTTCGAGTTCAAACGTCATGCCTATGCGGCGCTGGGCGTATGATCAGGGTCCTATCATGCTGTTGTCATCTGCATCGCTTAGTATGGCGGACTATTTGTTGTTGTGACCTTATCAGGAGACACCCGTGATGAAATTATCTGTGCTCATGTCTGTGAGCAGTTTACTGCTGTTGAGCGCCTGTACAGGCATACGCGCGCCCGACCAAGATGCCGAGCTCAAAGCGCGTTGGGTGGTGCTCGGTGAAAACGGGCAAGCCATCGCCCGTGCCATTACCAGCGCTGCTTCCTGCCCTGCCTTGGTGCAAGATGGTGTGGTGCTGCCGATGACAGTACGCGCCGCCGCTGCCACCGAAGCGCAGCGTAAAACTGCCAGCAAGAGCGAGATCTCGAAACCATCGGCGTTTCCAGTGCTGACCTGTGAAGCCGTGATCGCGGCTGGCACCAAACAAGCGCGCATCGGTTCACAAACGCTGGCTCTGCCGCCGGCCGCGATAGAAAAAATTGTCGTGATCGGTGACAGCGGTTGCCGTCTCAAGGCAGCCGACAATTACTATCAACCTTGTAATGACAGTGAAAAATGGGCGTTCCGTTCCATGATCGCTAAAGCTGCACAGTTCAAACCCGATCTGGTGGTCCACGTCGGCGATTATCATTATCGTGAAAATCCTTGCCCGGATGATCATCCTGAGTGTGCCGGCAGCCCTTGGGGTTATGGCTGGGATACTTGGCATGCCGATTTCTTCGATCCGGCCGCGGCCTTGCTCAAAACCGCGCCATGGGTGATGGTGCGTGGCAATCATGAATCGTGTGCGCGTGCTGGCCAAGGCTGGTGGCGCCTGCTCGACCCGCGGCCCTTGCAAGCGGGCCGTGATTGCAATCTTGAAAGCAATGATTTACGCGGCGATTACAGCGCCCCGTATGCGGTACCACTCGGTCGCGTCGGTGGCGAGTTGGCGCAAATCATCGTGTTCGACAGCGCCAAGGTGCCGAACAAAGCCCTCGCGCTGGACGACCCAGCCTATCCGATTTACCGCGAGCAAATTCAAACCGTCGACCGTTTAGCCGGCACGGCTGACTTCAATTTATTCATCGAGCATCATCCGGTGTTGGGCTTGGCGGTAGAAAAGAAACGCAGCGGCGGTTTGGATGTGAAACCAGGCAATGCGGCACTGCAGGCGCTGTTGCAAGAAGTTCATCCGCAACGCTTGTTTGCTGCCAATATTCACGCCACCATTGCCGGCCATGTGCATTTGTTCGAAGCCCTGACTTTTGCCACCGACCATCCGACCCAATTTGTCAGTGGCAATGGCGGTTCTTCGCTCGATACGCCAGTACCGCAACCGCTGGCGGCCGATGTCACGCCGTTTGCCGGCGCTAAAGTTGCCCATTTCAGCAATTCTAACGAAGTCGGCTTCATGACGATGGAACGCTATGTTGATCATTGGCAAGTGCGGGCCTGGAACCTGCAGGGTAAAGTGCTGCGCACTTGCCGCATGACGGCCAAGCAAACCGATTGCGATGCGACGACGCCGTAAAGCATACGCTGTGAAAAAAGCGGCAGCCTTGGGCTTAATGCCGTTCAGTTAAGACTGAACGGCATTTTTATTTAGTGGTTGTAAACGTTACGGCATGCTGTTAACCTTCGTC